>JAQWKM010000139.1 GCA_029247845.1 Paracoccaceae bacterium
CATGCAAATCGTCCTGATATCAAAGCGATGCATGCTTTTGTAAAACCACAAATGGTGATCCCAATGCACGGAGAACATCGCCATTTGCGCGAACATTGCAAAGTAGCGGGGGAAAGTGGGACAACATCATTAATTTGTGTCAATGGGATGATGGCCGAGATCTCAGGGAACGAACCGCGGATCGTGGATTACATCGATACTGGTCGTGTATATCTTGACGGAAGGGTCCAATATGGCGCGATGGATGGCGTTGTGCGTGATCGTATTCGGATGGCTCTAAATGGTATCGTCGTTATCAACATTGTGATGGATGATGAAGATGACCTTTTGGGCGAACCTTGGGTCGAACTTCGTGGTTTGCCAGAGATGGGACGTTCAGATGCGGCGGTGGCCGATATTTTGGAGGAAGACCTTAGTCAGTATCTAGGTCGTGCAGGCTCAAAAACTTTAAGAGATGATGATGCCATCGAAGCAGGGTTGATCAAGACTGTGAGACAGTCTTGTCTCTCCGAGATTGGCAAAAAGCCTGAAGTCAGCGTAATTATAAGCCGTCTATCATAAAGATTAACCTAAGGGGAGAGCGCGTCTTGGGTCGTGTAAGACGTTTCAGAACTTGCTCAAGGCTAGTTTGGAATTGCTTTCAGCCTAGGATTCGACCATGCGCTGCTGGAAGCTTAATGCGATGAAACTTGGCAGATCAGGCCCCATGCCAACTACGGTTCTATGGTCTTTCTTTGCATTATTTTGCTGATGGTCATGGTTTGTATTGGTCTGTTTGTTGCGCTGGCGTCCATCGCGCTCGCGCAATTTGGGCTTAGGCTCAGCTTGAACCTGTTTTTGCTCTGCCACTTCAGCAGAAGACTGCGCAATTGTTTTTTTTCTCGTAGAAACGGGGTTTTCAAGGCGCGGTATCTCTGTCTGTAGTAACTTTTCAATGGCATCAAGGTTTTTGCCGTCGCGGGGAGCGGACATCATCATAGCTTTGCCATCTCGTCCAGCACGACCTGTCCGGCCAATCCGGTGAACGTAATCTTCCGCATTTGTGGGCACATCGAAGTTGAACACATGGCTCACCGAAGGAATATCAAGTCCACGTGCTGCAACATCAGAGGCGACAAGAAAGCGGAGTTTTCCATCCCGAAACCCGTCTAAAGTTGCCGTTCTTTGAGATTGTTCCAGATCCCCGTGTATTGGGGCCGCGTCATAACCATGTTTTTTAAGAGATTTTGCGCAAATATCGACATCAGATTTGCGGTTGCAGAAGATGATTGCATTGGTGCACTTGTCACCTTCCGCCTCGATTAAGCCCCGTAGGATGTCTCGTTTATCACTGCTTTCTCGGTCGCGTCGCTGTGGTTGGAACAAGACTACACCCTGTTTAATTGTTTCCGAGGCTGTGGCTTGTCTTGCGACTTCAACGCGTGTGGGGCCAGAAAGGAACGTGTTCGTAATGCGTTCTATCTCAGTTGCCATCGTTGCGCTAAAAAACAACGTCTGCCGCGTGAAAGGGGTCAGACCAAAAATACGCTCAATATCGGGGATGAAGCCCATGTCAAGCATTCTATCGGCTTCATCAACAACCATTACCTGAACACCGGTCAACAACAATTTACCGCGCTCAAAATGATCTAAAAGCCGCCCGGGGGTTGCAATCAAAACATCCACCCCACGGTCGATTAAAAGGTCCTGTTCTTTGAAGCTTACGCCGCCGATCAAGAGCGCTTTACTTAGGCGGACATATTTGCTGTAAGTATCAAAATTTTCAGCTACCTGTGCGGCAAGCTCACGTGTAGGGCACAGCACTAGGGAGCGGGGCATCCGAGCACGAGCTCGACCTCTTGCAAGGACGTGGATCATCGGTAAAGTAAAACTTGCGGTTTTGCCTGTGCCGGTTTGAGCGATGCCCAAGACATCCTTGCCTTCAAGAGCTGCCGGTATGGCGCCTTGTTGAATAGGAGTTGGTTCTGAATAACCAGCCTCTTCAATGGCTTTTAGGATTTTTGGGTTAAGATTTAGATCCGCAAAATTTGTCATTCGTATCCATTAAAATGATCGCGTTGACGGTGCATTTTCGCACGCAATAACTGTGGTTTTTTGTGCCCCGCCGCCGGGTTTCCACGGTGTAGCGGATTTATCTATATTTAGCAATGCTAGCTTTCGATTGCTTAAAGGGCGTAACATTGCTGCACTAACCACCCAAAATAGCATGATATTTTTTGTATGAATCATATGTCTTAAAGTGACTTATGAGGTCCGGTTGTGCTACTCAGGTTCGTCATAAAACCTTCTTATGCCTGTTATGCATTCAGGACTTTCAAAATTGTTAAATATTTGGGACAGCGCAACCGCGTTGTCGTTTTGCCATTTGATTTTACAAATGCGGTCTCTACAAAAACACGCCAACCTTCGCTACCGGCCAACAATTTTTGAATTTTCGCCAGATTTTTGTGTAATAATGTGCTAAGTTAAACTGTCTACTCACGCGTTCACCCGGATTAAAATTGCCATTAAATTATGGATTTTGGTGCCGGCCTGTGGTTAAGCATTCGAAAAAGAACTTTGTCAGCCTGATGGCTATAAACCCACTGGGTAAAAAAGATTCAAATTCTGTAAATAACTTTTACTGAAGACAAGGTTATCTAACTTTCTTTCCGTCAGAACTTTGAATTGATCAGGGCCATAGAATTGTAGTCATTAAGGAACCAGATAATCAATAAAGCGAATTCTGACAGCACGGCAGTCCGCAGGCTGCAAGTCAAGCCTACGCCCAAGCTTAACTTTAGGTGCATGCAAATCAATTCCTCCGTACCGATATGGCCTATCCATTTAATTTTAGGATGCGATCCGTTGGGATGATCTTGATATAAGCCACTGGGCTAAAGGCCTGAATCAAGTCACGTTGGGCGGCTTCGAAATAAAATATGATTACGTCAGCACCCGCGCCCAAATGATGGGCATAAAATCTTGCAAGTGCCAAAAGTGAAGTCGTAGCCCTCGTAACGACGCCCCAACAAGAGGGTTTAATACCTGCATCCGAAGAATGTTCAATTTTCCCTGCGACTGCTCAGTTGATGCTGTTTACATCATCATTTCTTTCGTTGAGGTTAATTTGAGGTCGGAAAAATCGCGTTCGACCCTATCGATGTCCCACTGCAGGCGGGTTAGGTAAACGGAATCGCCGTCGTTGTCTGTGGCCATGTGTTCTTTATTTGATTCAACAAACTTATCTATGATTGCTTTTTCACCCTTAATCCAGCGTGCAGAGGTAAATTGGCTGGCCTCAAATCTCACAGGCAGGCCATATTCTATCTCAATCCGGCTTGCTAAGACTTCGAATTGCAACGGGCCAACTACGCCCACTATGAACCCTGATCCAAAGGTAGGCTTAAATACTTTCGCCGCGCCTTCTTCGGCAAATTGCATCAAAGCTTTTTCCAGATGTTTGGCTTTTAGCGGATCTCCGGCTCGACAATTTTGTAAAAGCTCAGGCGCAAAGGATGGAATACCTGAGACTCGGAGTGCTTCACCTTCGGTTAAAGTGTCTCCGATGCGTAGTTGTCCGTGGTTTGGAATTCCGATGATATCGCCAGCCCAAGCTTCTTCGGCTAATTCTCTATCGGATGCCAAAAATAAAACTGGACTGGAAATCGCCATTTGTTTTTTGCTGCGCACATGGGTGAGTTTCATCCCACGTTTGAAATGCCCTGAAGCCAGCCGAAGAAAGGCGACACGGTCGCGGTGCTTCGGGTCCATATTAGCCTGAACTTTGAAAACAAACCCTGTCACTTTGGTTTCTTGAGGAAGAATTTGACGGGGGCTTGCGGATTGTATCTGCGGTTCAGGGCCGTAATCGGCAATACCTTCCATAAGCTCTTTGACACCAAAAGAGTTGATCGCTGATCCGAACCAAATAGGGGTTAAAGTGCCTTCTAAGAGCGCTTTGCTATCCAGTTGTGGCAACAGTTCTCGCGCCATCTCAACGTCCTCTTTGAGCTTTTCCAAAAGATGCGTGGGAATGTGCTTTTTAAGTTGTGGATCATCTAACCCATTTATCTCAATACTATCGCTCACCCTGTTTCGATCTGAACGATTCATCAACTCGAGCCTGTCATTGAGCATATCATAACAGCCCATAAAATCTTGGCCGGCTCCAATTGGCCAGCTTGCAGGGGTGACGTCAATGGCAAGGTTTTCCTGAATTTCATCAATGATATCGAAAGTATCTCTGCTCTCACGGTCCATTTTATTACAAAATGTCAGGATTGGCAGATCGCGTAGGCGGCAGACTTCAAACAATTTTCTGGTTTGGCTTTCAATACCTTTCGCGCCATCGATGACCATTACTGCAGCATCGACTGCAGTGAGCGTGCGGTAGGTATCTTCGGAAAAGTCGCTATGTCCTGGTGTATCGACGAGATTAAAGCGAAACTCTTTAAAATCAAACGACATGGCTGAGGCTGAAACTGATATGCCGCGGTCTTTTTCCATCTGCATAAAGTCTGAGCGTGTCCGGCGCGCTTCGCCTTTGGCGCGAACTTGTCCGGCCATTTGAATAGCGCCGCCAAACAGCAGAAATTTTTCAGTCAAAGTTGTTTTGCCTGCGTCTGGGTGCGAGATAATCGCAAAGGTTCTGCGACGGGCAACCTCGGGCGGTAAGGCGGGTATATTTGAATCAGTATCCGGCATAAGAAGCGTATAGGGTGGGTATTTTAAGTTTACAAGATTTATGCGAAATGCTGACTTTTTGAACCAGATTTCAGTACAGGTCGTTTCCGTCTTTTTTTAGTTTTTAGCGTACTAGCTGCTGGAAGCCTTGCGCTGGAACGAGACTGCATTTGGCAGGCGCAGGCGCTCTGGGTCATTTCAAGTGCATCAGAATACGCGCTATTGTGAGTTTCCATCCGAGTTACATCTTAGCCATTCAAAATAACGAAAGTGGATCAGGCTTTCGGTTCTGCCAGTCCGCGGTTGATCTCTGCGTTGATACTTAAATAGGCGATGCTCATGGCTAAGAAACAAATTATTTGTATTTTGAAGCGCTCCGGCTTTAATTCATAGTGATGGATACTCGCCTATGATGTGTAAAGCCGATTAATTGAGCCAGCACATTTCTTGTACGCTACTATCCAGGTAAAGATGTGGTCACTGGATGATAGATTTTCGATCAGTTTCATGGCTCCAGTCTGAAGGGTTACCCAAGTTGTTTTGACAGAGGAGACAAAGGCAATCTAAGTGAGCTTGGAGGAGGCTTCTTTTTCGTCCAACCCAATGAGCGAATATCGCGTCTTTGCATTGATTAAGCGATAACGGCATCACATAAATCCCAGAGGCGAGATTTACTTCGTTCACTTCCAACACTAGGATCGCTTTTATAATTTTCCCACGATCTGATATCAATGCGAGGCATAGATCCAAATGCAAGGCATTTTATGGTTGCCCTACATCTCCTTTTTGTCAATAGAAAGGCCAGTGTCATCGACAGACGTTGCCTGCGCGCAAAGGCATACAGCCCATAAACATTGAATAGAAAAAACTCTCGAGCAAAAGATAATGTGTCACTGACATTTGTACTTTCTGAAACTTTAAACTGAGAGACAGCATATACGGGGAAATTTCTTATATTAATTTGTCCCGTTTTAAATTTTTCTTTATCTTGGTAAACTCAATAAAGTTATATGAGAAGTACGCAAGGGGCCATCATATAATACTTTAACATGAAATTTCTTCTCTCCATTCTATTGATCTTTTGAATTCCCTGAGCATAGTCATAAGAGAAACTTTAGGGAACATAGATATGGACTTGGGTATTGCTAACAAAACTGCGCTTGTTTGTGCGTCA
>JAQWKM010000153.1 GCA_029247845.1 Paracoccaceae bacterium
AATTCTTCGTGATGGCGAAAAGATCCTTTTAAAGTAATTTCCTTAGTAGTCAGAGCCTGCATCGGGATCGACATATCGCCAACAAGCCCAAGCTGGATCAAACGTCCTTTGGGCCGTAACGCCACCACTCCGCTCCGCAAAGCAATCTCGGAGCCCAAACATTCAAAATGAACATCAACTTGTCCTTTTCCAACATTCAAAGAGCTAAGAGCATCGGGATTTGTAGCGACATTATGGATTACATCCGCGCCGGCAAGTGTGGCTTTCTGCAAGGTAAATTCCGATAAATCTGTCGCATTAATCTTTGTTGCCAATGCCCGTCTTACGGCCAAAATTATCATGATGTCAATTGGCCCACAGCCTGTAATCAAGACTGTTTTTTCAACTAAGTTACCTACTTGTTTCACTGCGTGTAAGCTTACCGAGAAAGGCTCTGCCATAGCCGCTTCTGCGGCCTGCAAACCATCGGCCGGAGCACATTGACTGACGTCAGCCACGATACTTTGCTGAAACGCTCCTTGAATATGGGGAAATGGCATTGCACTGCCATAAAATCGCATGTTTTCGCAGTGGTTGGGCTGAGCGCGCAAACAATACTCACATGCTATGCAAGGATGAGAAGAAGAGATTGCAACCAATTGGCCAATGCTCAGTCCCTCAACATCGGATCCAATTTCCAGGATTTCACCAGAAGCCTCATGCCCTAGAACCATAAGTTCTCGAAATTGAATAGAACCAAAGCCACCATTTTTATAATAGTGCAGATTCGAACCGCATATGCCACCCGCCTTAAGTGATATTAAGACTTGATCAGCGATTGGCGTTTTTGTTTGACGCCCTTCAAACCGAAATATGTTTTGATCTTTGACCTTATTTCCCAGTGCAATAACCTGCTCGACGTTTAAGCCATAATTTGCATCAATCATAAACGTTATGTCCGGAGCAATCAGGGCGCGTACAGCGCGAATACGCTCCATATCGACCTTTGGGTCGTTTTGTCCAACTTTGATTTTTACAGCGTTGAACCCAGCGTCGGTATATCCTTGAATATTGGCTATTAATTTTGCCAATGGAAAGGCAATATCAATTCCACCAGCGTAGGCTTTGCAACGGTTATTTGCTCCCACTTGTATTTTTCATAATGGCAATTTGGCGGCTTTGCAACGCAAATCCCAAAGTGCAATATCAACAGGTGAAATCGCAAACCCAACAATTCCCCCACGCCCAACATAATGCACATATCAGAGCATCTGATCCTAAAGAGCGTCTATACCCTCCGCAGGCTTACCACATAAAAACAGAGCAAGATCATCCTCAGTCAGCTTGGTGATCGCACTTCCACCTCGCCCACCAGTATGTGTTTACCCTGTCGCATAGCGACCATCACTTAGATGGACGGTCGCACAAATAAGTTGGAAATGACTATGGGTTCCATGCTTGGCATCCACAAGAACTTCAGCCAAAGGCACATTAAACAGACGGGCTGTAAATCGTGCGATTTCGACCATGATTAAGTTACCTTTTAGGCTTAAAGGTGCGCACACTCCGGCACTGGGCTAATGACAGTCCCATCCTTTAAATGCTGCAAAAGATTGTCCACCGTAAGATTACCCATCGCAGCGCGGGTCTCTTCTGTTGCGCTGCCAACATGGGGCAAGAGCACAACATTTGAAAGGGCGCGCAATGCAGCAGGCACTTTAGGCTCGGTGGCGAAAACGTCCAAGCCCGCCCAACCGAGCCTGCCTTCGGCAAGGGCTGCTATCAATGCTTGTTCATCAACCACTGATCCACGGCTAACGTTAATTAAAGTTCCTTTAGACCCCAATGCGTTGAGGACCTCCTCGTTCACTAGATTATGAGTCCCAGCACCACCGGGAGTGATACAGACCAACACATCACAGGCCTGAGCCATCTCGTTCAGGTTGTCATAATAGGTATAATCCACCGGCTTTTTATTGCGCGAATGATATACAATCTTTGAGTTAAAGGGAGCCAATTTATCGGCTATAGCCTGACCGATACGGCCAAGCCCCAAAATACCAACTGTTTGATTGTCGGCAGAACGCGACAGGGGCGCATTGCCCTTGCTCTCCCAATCCCCCGAGCGCACATGCGCCTCATCAGCCAAAAGGTTGCGATAACAGGCCAGAATTAAAAGTAAGGCTGTGCTCGCAACTTCGGCGTTTAAAACATTCGGAGTATGCGTGACAGGAATACCAAGTGAAACCGCCTGTGCTGTATCAATGGAGTCATAACCCACGCCGTAACAACTTATAGCTTTGAGGTTTGGCATGGCTTCGACGTAGGCTGGTTTTACACCATCGTGACCGTTCGTGGCGACATAAGAGATCTTAGTACCGTGTTCGGTCATCCAAGCTGCAGGGTCAGCCGCGTCATATAAGGTATGAATGGTAAACTTCTCTCGAAAGCGGGCCTTCATTTCGTCTGTTGCATCGCCAATCAGGAGAAGATCAGCCAAATTCACTGGTCCTCTATGACATGTTGGCTCTGCGTACCCAGCCCCTCGATGGTCAGTTCCATCACATCACCACGCTTTAGGTAAATCGGGTTCGGTTTGATACCCATACCCACGCCAGGCGGTGTGCCAGTACTTATCACATCGCCAGGATGCAGTGACATCAATCCTGACAGGTGCTCGATAATTTCAGCAACAGTGAAAATCATCGTATTTGTATTACCAGTCTGCATACGTTTGCC
>JAQWKM010000145.1 GCA_029247845.1 Paracoccaceae bacterium
TCAAAACCCGCCACCAAGAAAGAACTGCGCGGATGGATCGCTGTAATGATGAGCCCTTTTCTAGTTTGCAAACCAAGGCTGTCAGCAATGTCGCCACCAAGTGTTCGCCCAATAAGCCCAGACCAAGGGCGTTGAAACTCCCTGAAACCTGCCTCTGCCTGCAGGACAAACTGTTTAACCAAACTGGCCGGGATTGCAAAACCGATGCCGTTTGAGCCACCCGACCGAGTTAAGATAGCAGTATTTACGCCAATCAAACGCCCCGCCACATCAATTAAAGCCCCACCAGAGTTGCCTGGATTAATCGGCGCATCCGTTTGGATAAAATAGCCACGGCCATCGCTCAGCGCTGTGCCCGATCGGGCAAGACCGGACACAATTCCGCTACTCACTGTTTGGCCAATTCCAAATGGATTTCCTATTGCTAGAACAAGTTCACCAACTTCGACAGTCTTGTCATCACGAAAACCTAAGAACGGCATGTTGCGAGCGCTATCTAGCTTGATAACGGCAAGATCGCTTTCCCGATCCGCGATCAGTGCCCGCGCCGAAAATTCCCGACCGTCATTCAAAACAACGCGAATATCTGTAGCATCGCCAACAACATGATAATTGGACACCACAATTCCGTCGTCACTCAGAATAACACCGGATCCAAGTGAATTTTGCACCTTTGGCTGTATATCTCCAAAGTCTTGGAAAAAATTTCCAAATATCGGATTAACATGAAATGGGTTCGATTGGCTTTTGACGATCCTGCGGGCATAGATATTGACCACCGCTGGGGCAGCCTCTTTCACAAGTGGCGCAAAGCTGAGCGTAATTTCAAGCTTGGATTGGGGCACTTTTGCCTGTGCCCACGCTACGGATGTTGCCGTAGTCAGTAGGACCAAGATCAAAATTAAAAAGCGGTAGATCACGTTGTCATCTCCCATTCCAATACTGTTCATATGAAGAATTTAGGATAGTTTGACAAGTCAGGCAGCAATTTAAAAGAACCCCTGTGCGAAACAGAGGTTTTTTTTCTTGATTCAAAAATATACTATTCTGCGTCGTCCTCTTGGGCGGCGTTTCGTGCTTTGTCAGCAGCGCCTTTGGCATCTTTGTCCCGATCAACGAATTCTATGATTGCCATAGGGGCCATATCTCCATACCGAAAGCCGGCGCGCAAAACGCGAATGTAACCACCCTGACGCTCTTTGTAGCGTGGTCCCAAAATGTCAAAAAGTTTGGACACATACTGGTCCTCTTTCAACTGGGCGGCAGCCTGACGGCGAGCATGAAGATCGCCACGCTTTCCAAGCGTGATGAGCTTTTCAACGATAGGGCGAAGTTCTTTTGCCTTTGGTACAGTGGTTTTTATTTGCTCATGTTCGATAAGCGAACCGGCCATATTGGCCCAGAGCGCCTTGCGGTGCTCATGGGTTCGATTAAGGCGGCGATAGCCTCTAGCGTGACGCATGTTATTTCTCCGTTTTTATTTTTTGCTTTGTCTGGCGGTCGCTGCGTGCCAACCACTCTCCTTGGGGCGGGGTTGCCCAGTCTCTTTAATATCTCAGAGGAAGCTTCCACAACCTCTTAATTTCTTAAAAGTTGTCTTCAAACTTTTTGGCAAGATCTTCTATGTTGTCCGGTGGCCAATCTTCGACATCCATGCCGAGGTGAAGACCCATTCCAGACAGCACTTCTTTTATTTCGTTCAAAGATTTACGGCCAAAGTTTGGTGTGCGAAGCATTTCCGCCTCTGTCTTCTGTATAAGGTCACCAATGTAGACAATATTGTCGTTCTTAAGGCAGTTTGCAGACCTCACGGAGAGTTCCAGCTCATCAACTTTCTTAAGTAGCAGTGGATTAAACTCAAGACCATCATCGTCATCTTGACGTCCAGCACTTTCTGGTTCGTCAAAGTTCACGAAGATAGACAACTGATCCTGTAGAATACGCGCAGCATAAGCAACAGCATCATCCGGTGTCAAAGATCCGTCGGTCTCAACCTTCATTGTTAGCTTGTCATAGTCAAGAACCTGACCTTCTCTGGTTGGTTGGACATCATATGAAACTTTCTTAACCGGAGAGTAAATTGCGTCGATCGGTATAAGTCCAATGGGCGAATCTTCAGGCTTATTCTTTTCAGCAGGCGCATAGCCTTTACCAGTATTAACAGATAATTCCATGTAAACATCTGCTCCATCGTCGAGGTGGCAAATTACATGATCTGTATTGAGGATCGCGATACCGGCACTATCTGAAATATCGCCTGCAGTCACAATGGCCGGCCCTTTTGCATTGATTACAAGCCTTTTTGGACCCTCAACTTCCATGCTTAAAGACACACCTTTGAGGTTCAAAACGATGTCAGTCACATCTTCACGCACGCCTGCAACAGACGAAAACTCGTGAAGTACGTTATCAATCTGGACGCTAGTGATCGCCGCACCTTGAAGGCTGCTCATTAAAACACGACGCAAAGCGTTTCCAAGAGTAAGACCAAACCCGCGCTCCAATGGTTCTGCAACCACCGTAGCTTGCCGCGTTGGATCGTTTCCCGGACGTACGTCTAGCTGTTCCGGTTTAATCAACTCTGCCCAATTTTTCTGGATCATGCGTCCCTCCATTCCTGCGTCTGCCTCATGTCCAAAGGTCAAACGCGCCCGAGGTTAAAATAAAACTTCCGATCGATTATCAATCAATCGGAATAAACTTGTGTACTAGACCCGACGACGTTTCGGAGGCCTACAGCCATTATGGGCCATTGGAGTAACATCACGAATTGACGTAATATTGAACCCAGCTGAAGCTAGAGCCCGCAAGGCGCTTTCACGTCCTGACCCTGGACCCTGAACTTCTACTTCTAATGTCTTGACGCCATGTTCCTGAGCTTTTCGACCTGCATCCTCAGCTGCCATCTGGGCAGCATAAGGGGTAGATTTACGAGAGCCTTTAAATCCCATTGTTCCAGATGAAGACCATGCGATCGCGTTGCCCTGCACATCAGAAATCAGAATTTTAGTGTTGTTGAACGAACTGTTCACGTGGGCAACACCAGCTGCGATGTTTTTGGAGACTTTTTTCTTGCCGCCACGACGAGTATCACGTGCCATATCTAATGCCCTACCCTATTTCTTTTTGCCAGCGATTGCCCGCGCTGGACCCTTGCGGGTACGGGCATTAGTATGCGTGCGCTGCCCTCGCACAGGCAAGTTGCGGCGATGACGCAAACCACGGTAGCAGCCCAAATCCATCAAACGCTTTATGTTCATCTGAACTTCACGGCGAAGATCACCCTCAACCGAAAGGTTAGCATCGATATATTCGCGTACAGAAAGTATTTCTGCATCGCTCAATTCGTTTACTCTCCGAGCTCGGTCTATTTTAACCGCTTCGCAGATCTCTACGGCAGAGGTGCGGCCAATACCAGTGATATATGTCAGGGCGATTGGAACCCTTTTATTTGTTGGGATGTTTACGCCCGCTATACGTGCCAAGTTAATCTTCCTTTTCGTTGCGGTTCCGTAGTCCCAGAACCTTTTTTCACAACACCAGAGTTGACTATAAAATCAATCCGGCAAGCTCATTCAGCGCCTTAACAAATTTTTAATTAGACCCAGCGATTCTATACGACAGACTGCTTGCTATGAATATTTCTCAAGTCCGTCAACCCCAAAAGACACTATTTATCAAGAACCTCAGAGATTGCCCACTGGACTTCATAGATTGCCCCTAAGCCGTCAACTTGATCTAGCAACCCTTTGGCATAGTAATAGCCAATGATCGGAGATGTTTTTTTGTAATATTCCATCAAGCGTTGGCGCAAACTATCTTCATTATCATCCGCGCGGCGAGTGAATTCATCAGAAGCGCAATTTACACATTTTCCATCTACGGGTAGGGGTTTAGTAATATCGTTATAGACTTCGCCACACTTTGCACATGTTGACCGGGCCGTAATACGGCTGACCAAAGCATCATCATCGACGCGCATCTCTATGACTGCGTCGAGATCATGGCTCTGACTTTTAAGCAAATTGTCAAGCGCATCTGCCTGCGCAAGCGTCCTTGGAAAACCATCAAAAATGAAGCCACCAGCAGTTGTTTGGCTCAGCCTTTCACCGATCAGACCGATCACTATATCGTCAGTGACTAGATCGCCACGCGCCATAACCGCTGCCACTTTTTTACCCAATTCGCTGCCGCTGCTTTTTGCGTCTCGCAGCATATCACCAGTTGATAGCTGCACCATGTTGCGCGTCTCGACCAAATGCCTCGCTTGGGTCCCTTTGCCCGATCCTGGGGGGCCTAAAAGAATAATATTCATTTACGCGCAGGTCCTTTTCTTTTCCGTGCTTTGCCCTTACCTCGAATTTGCGATTTCTGGATCAGGCTCTCATACTGATGCGCTAGAAGATGTGATTGAACCTGTTGGATCGTATCCATCGTCACCGACACAACGATCAGCACAGATGTTCCTCCAAAGTAAAATGGAATGGCCAATTGACCCCGCAAAATTTCAGGCAGCAGACACACAGCAGCCAAATATCCAGAACCAAGCACCAGCAGGCGGTTCAACACGTACTCAAGATGCTCAGCCGTCTTTTTGCCCGGTCTAATCCCAGGGACAAAGCCATTTTGGTTTTTAAGATTATCAGCAACATCATCCGGCTTAAAAGAGACATTGAACGAATAAAAGTACGTGAAGAAAACAATCATCGCTGTGAAAAATGCCAGGTACATCGGCTGTCCGGGACCAAAATAGGCCAAGATAGTCGACATAATGGGACTGGTTTCAGACCCTGAGAATGTGCTGACAGTCGTTGGCAGCAGAAGCAGTGAGCTTGCAAAGATGGCCGGAATAACGCCAGCGGGATTTACTTTTACGGGAAGGTGCGAATTTTGACCTTCCATAACTTTCATGCCGACTTGACGGCGCGGATATTGGATAATAATTTTTCTGAGAGCGCGTTCCATAAACACAACGAACGCAATCGTGCAAACGATCATCACCAATACAGCGACAATAACTGCAGGGCTGATCGCTCCAGAGCGACCGGATGCGAAGAACTGCGCCAAAGCGGCTGGAATTTCTGCAATGATACCAACAAAAATGATCAGCGAGATACCATTCCCAATGCCGCGCGCGGTGATCTGTTCACCGAGCCACATTAGGAACATCGTTCCACCGACAAGTGTGATAATACAGGATAGACGGAAAAATAGACCGGGATCTGTGACCAAGTCGCCAGCTTCGAGGCTCGCGGCAAGACCGTAGGCCTGCAACGTAGCAAGAATAACGGTGCCATAACGCGTAAATTGGCTAATTTTCTTGCGCCCCTGCTCGCCTTCTTTCTTGAGCTGCTCAAGTTTCGGCACCATAGAAGTCATAAGTTGTACAATGATAGAGGCAGAAATATAGGGCATAATTCCAAGAGCAAATATCCCCATTCGGCCCAAGGCACCGCCTGTGAACATACTTAACATGCCACCGATACCCTGCTGGGCTTGCTCCATGAAATCCCTTAACGCTACTGCGTCAATGCCAGGTACAGGAATGAACGTTCCGAGCCGATAGACAATCAAAAGACCAAGCGTGAAAAGGATCCGCTTTCTAAGATCAGTTGCTTTGCCCAACGCAGCCCAGCTAGTGTTCGCCGCCATTTGCTCTACAGCAGATACCATCTAAATCTCTCTTTGTTTAAAAAACGCCGCCGAAAGCGTTTTCCAGCTATGACGGCGTTTGGGAAAACCTATAAGTTCTATGTAATCGCCACACGCACTCGAAACAAGACGTTATTCCTGTGCAGCCGCTTCAGGAGCTTTCACTGTCAAAGTGCCGCCCGCCTTTTGGACAGCTTCAATCGCAGATTTTGAAGCACCTGTTACACTGATTGCAACTTTGCTCGTTATCTCGCCCTTGGCAAGGATCCGGATACCGTCCAACTTTCGGCGAACCAAACCAGATGCAACCAACGCGTCTTCTGAAATCTCAGCAGAGGCATCAAGTTTGCCGTCTGTGATGAATTTTTGTACCAATCCGAGGTTCATAACGGCGTATTTCTTGCGGTTGGGTTTGTTAAATCCACGTTTTGGCAACCGCTGATAGAGGGGCATTTGCCCGCCTTCATATCCGTTTATTGAAACACCTGAACGTGATTTTTGGCCTTTGATACCGCGTCCGGCAGTTTTACCTTTGCCAGAGCCCGCACCGCGGGCAACACGTTTCTTTTTGCGTGTCGCGCCTTCGTTATCGTGTAATTCATGTAATTTCATGTCGCTTCTCCTTTGCCGGAACTACCCCCGAGCGACGGATTGGGGCAAACACGGCATACATTGATTTCGATTCTATGACCCTATAGCCACCGCTGGCGTATAAACGGAAGCGCCACGCCGCGCAAGTCCCTCTGCAATCACTGGAGATAATCCTTAACGTGACTAAATTTGATGCTTGATCCATTCGTCTGTGACCTCACCCATGGTCTTTGGAGGACCATCCTTGATCCACTCAGTTAAAGAGCGGTCAAACTTGAAACCAGAACCACATTCGGACATTAAAATCAGTGGATGTTCTTACTGTTTTTTTTAGTATCTCTCATAGGTGTAATGCGACCTGTCGCGTCCTTGTGCCAATCAAATTTACGCAAGCAATTGCTCCATGAAGGAATATCCATAAAAATCAATTCAGAGAATGACAAAACCAGTCCGGCGTGCTCATCATTTTTATATGCCAATTCAGCATGAATTGGTTTGCATTGTCTGCGCCGTCAGATCAGAAGTTATGCAAATGGAAGGATTTCGGATGACCGTCACATACAGGGATTGGGTTCCCACAGATAGCGAAACTAGAGTTCAAAGCATTGCCACCCAAATTGCCGCGTCGCCCTCTGATGCAATTTTTGTCCGCATTCAAAATCTGGTCGAACAAAATCGGGTCATTCATGAAGAAGAGTGCTTTAATCTCAATCCGGCAACAAATATCATGAACCCAAAAGCGGAGGCTCTGCTTTCCTCGGGTATCGGCTCACGTCCCTCACTCGGATATACGGGCGATAAATATGAAATGGGCCTCGAAGCGATTAAAGAAATCGAAGTGATCGCAGCTCAAATCTGTGCCGAAGTGTTTGAGGCAGAATCCTGCGAGATCCGTGTTCCCTCGGGGGCGATCGCCAACCTCTATGGTTTTATGGCGACCTGCAAACCCCGTGACACCATTATTGTGCCTCCTGCCTCTATCGGTGGGCATGTTACGCACCATGATGAAGGATGTGCCGGCCTTTACGGATTGCGCATTCTGCATGCACCGGTGCACAGCGATGGCTATACAGTTGACAGTGACGCGCTTCGTGATTTGGCCAAAAAGGAACGCCCTAAATTAATCACCATTGGTGGCAGCCTTAATCTGTACGAACATCCCGTAACAGAGGTCCGCATGATCGCAGATGAGGTTGGCGCAAAAGTCATGTTTGACGCCGCGCATCAATGCGGGATCATCGCGGGTAAGGCGTGGTCTAACCCATTGACCGAAGGAGCCCATTTAATGACGATGAGCACGTACAAAAGCCTTGGAGGGCCCGCAGGTGGGTTGATCGTGTCAAATGATGCAGAAATTGCCGAAAAACTGGATGCAATTGCTTTTCCAGGTATGACTGCGAATTTTGATGCCTCAAAATCAGCTGCCCTTGCCGTGACAATGCTTGATTGGCGCGACTATGGTCGAGACTACGCCACTGAAATGATAGCCCTGTCCAAAGCGCTGAGTAACGCTCTGGATGTGGCTGGAGTACCTGTATTTTTAGGTAAACAGGGATTTACCAACTCGCATCAATTCGCAATTTGGCCGCACCTTTTGGGGGAGGACAAACCGCGTCGAAAACTCTACGGCAGGGGGGATTTCTGGCCTGTGGAATCGGCCTTCCACGCCCACTTGTTGACAGGGATATGAACGGTTTGCGGATTGGGACACCCGAACTCGTCAGGTGGGGTATGACGACCGATCACGCCGATCAATTGGCCGATCTTATTTTGCAAGCAATCAAAGGCTCACCGGTTCAAAATGAGGTCTCGCAATGGAGGCGTAGCTTTAACACTCTAAAATTCATCCATTCTTAATGAAATTATAGCCTTTTTGTAAGGACCAAAGATTAGTTTGGATCAAGCCAATTTCTTTCGCAACAGACAAAAGATTCTCTGCAATGGATGTCTAGTCATGAAAGAGCGGTTGAATGAAAAGACTTGTACCGCACTTTTTCGGAATAGTCGTATCAGAAAATGTTCTGTTCGCCCTCAATTCTGAGGTCACTCTGTGCAATACCGTTCGAAACAAGATAACTGACCGACCACTTGCTACAAATATTGCGGTGACAGGCATATGCATCTTTAAGCTTTGCGATTACTGTTAAAGTGACCGTGCCGCACGAATACGGACCCTTTATCTTGAGAAGATCTCCTAAAATTTCTCAACCGGTGAGGAAAATCTAGTAAGGGGTGGACAACTAATCGTTAAGAGCTAATCACGCTCTTCAATTATTTCAACCATATGCGAAATTTTATTTATCATGCCACGTACAGAGGGCGTATCCTCAAGCTCGCGAGTCTTGTGTATTTTATTCAGACCGAGTCCTATCAGCGTCTGACGCTTTTTGGCAGGGCGACGGATCGGAGAGCCAATCTGTTTTACGACGATGGTTTTTGACATTGCTTGTATCCTTATGCTTCTGCCGTTTCGGACGCCTGAGTCGGCGCATCGTTACGACGCAAAATATCTGCAACCTTTTTCCCACGACGCTGGGCTACCATGCGCGGGCTAGATTCACGAGCCAAACCATCCATAGTTGCACGAATCATGTTATAAGGGTTTTGCGACCCGATAGACTTTGCAACAACATCCTGAACGCCCAGCATTTCAAATACCGCACGCATTGGTCCACCTGCAATAATACCGGTCCCTGTCGGAGCGGTACGCATAACAACTTTTCCAGCACCATGACGTCCTTCGATATCATGGTGTAGCGTGCGACCCTCGCGCAGAGGAATACGCACCATGCTTCTCTTTGCCTGTTCAGTGGCTTTGCGGATCGCTTCGGGTACTTCTTTAGCTTTCCCTTTGCCAAAGCCGACACGGCCCTTTTGATCACCGACCACAACAAGTGCGGCAAAGCCAAAACGCTTACCACCTTTGACAGTTTTTGATACACGATTGATCGCTACAAGACGATCGGCGAACTCAGGTGCTTCGTCACGGTCGCGCCGTCCCCGGTTATTTGGTTCTCTAGCCATTCCTACGTCTCCTTAAAATTTCAGACCGCCTTCACGAGCAGCATCGGCCAAAGCCTTGATACCACCGTGAAACAAAAACCCACCACGGTCGAAATAGCAGGTTTCTACGCCAGCCGCCTTAGCACGCTGAGCGAGCATAGCGCCCACTTTCGAAGCGGCATCAACGTTGTTTTTCCCAAACATACCAAGATCCTTTTCCAAGGATGAGGCGGCGGCCAAAGTACGGCCTTGGACATCGTCGATCAACTGGGCGCTGATATTTTTGTTGCTGCGATGAATGCTGAGACGCACGCGCCCCGAGTTCATCTTACGCAGTTTGTTCCGAACGCGCAGGCGGCGCTTCAAGAACAGTAGTCTTTTACTGTTTGCCATAATGAGCGTCCTTACTTCTTCTTGCCTTCCTTGCGGAAAATAAATTCA
>JAQWKM010000168.1 GCA_029247845.1 Paracoccaceae bacterium
AAAAGTATAGCCAAAATAAATTAGGGATGGTTCGGTTATGACGTCTTGATCTGTCACCGCCGTGCCATTTTCATCAATAAGAGTGAACGGACCACCGATGGATCCGGCACCGCCGGCGATGCGACTGCTTCTACACTTTGCAAATTGGTCGTTGCCTTTTTGTGAAAACGGCCAATATTCAGAGCTAATAAGCCAAGTCCCGGCGATCAGCAAAGCTAATCCGGATGCAGCGTAAGTCAGAACTGTTTTGGACAAACTTGATATCCTGTATTGTAAGATAACAGCACTAGCTAGTACCATTAGGGTACACAAGGACAAGTTAAATTTTCTTGATCGAGATGGAAGAGAAATGAGCGACACATTCCTAAGCCCGTTTTCTGCCCAGCGGCGTAGTAATTGGGTTCGCCTTCGCACGATGATCTTACTGAGATGGATGGCAATTGTTGGCCAGCTAAGTGCAATCTTAATTGCAATCACATTTTATCGATTACAGCTAGAATTAGCTCTGTGTCTGGTTGCAATCAGTATTTCAGTCGTGGGAAATCTTTCTGCGATGTTCATATTTCCAAAAAATAAGAGATTATCTGAATTTGAAAACATGATGATGATCCTCTTTGATATACTTCAATTGAGTTTTCTTTTGTATTTGACGGGTGGGCTGCAAAATCCCTTCAGCATACTCTTGTTGGGCCCAGTCGCAGTTTCTGCCTCGGTTCTTACTTTGCGCTCCTCTCTTATTCTGGGTGGGACAGCAATCGTTCTAGCGACTATTCTTGCGATCTATCATCTTCCTTTAAAAACAGAGCAGGGATTAATTTTTAGTATCCCGGATGTTTTTGTTTTTGGAAACTGGATAGCTGTCATTATTGCACTGCTTTTTTTAAGTGTGAATTCGCGATGGGTCACAAGTGAAATGAACGCTATGGGGGATGCTCTATTGGCGACTCAAATGGCGTTGAGCCGCGAGCAGCAATTAACCGACCTGAATGGTGTGGTGGCTGCGGCCGCCCATGAACTTGGAACGCCGCTGGCCACTATTAAGCTGGCGAGTTCAGAACTAATGGAGGAGCTGCGCGCCAGACCTGAACTTTTTGAAGATGCATCTTTGATTCGTGAACAGGCGGATAGGTGTCGCGATATTCTCAGGTCAATGGGAAGAAGTGGGAAAGCTGATCTGCATTTACGCGCTGCGCCAATTAGTGATATCATCAGGGAAGCAGCTGAACCGCATCAGGGCAGGGGCGTGGTTATCCAAACCACCTTTAAGTGTGATGAAGGAATAGAAACCCCACAGCCTATTATCCAGCGGCGTCCTGAGATCATACACGGACTTCGCAATATGGTTCAAAATGCAGTCGATTTTGGAAAATCTAAAGTGTTGATAGAAGCGACTTGGAACAACGATCGGTTGTTCATCAACATTCTGGATGACGGCCCTGGTTTTCCCTTGGCTATTCTTGATCGAATAGGCGATCCATTTATGGGTACTCGCAAGCCTGAAAATGATGGCACTTCACGGCCTGAGTATGAGGGAATGGGGCTAGGTCTCTTTATTGCAAAAACTCTTTTAGAGCGGACCGGTGCAGAACTCACGTTTTCAAATGGCGATCCTGAGACTGCAACATTTGCAAAAAAAGCGTATTTGCATGGCGCACTCGTTGCAATCAGTTGGTCCTTGCTACTTATTGAACAAAAAACTGGGGCTCTTGGAGAAAATGAAGCATTAGTCTTCTAAAAATAATTGTAATATTTTAATATAAAATTAACTGATAACCCATAGAACGGTTCAAATTGTGGGTACCCGGAATCACTTTTTTAGAGGAAATATTGACAATAATTGGTATTAGCCTTTCGATACCGTTGCCACTTGCTATCTGATTTATCGATGTAAAAAGAGTAAAACTAAGGCGTCAGATCGTACTTAAAGTGCTCCAGATTTCACCAGATCTTTAGAAAAAAGAAATGTTTTACACGCAAGCCAAGGCACAATTGAATATTTTGAAGAATTTAGTAAAGCTAACATTCTAAACCAAATTTTAAGTATATTTGGCCGTTGCTTCTAAGATTTCGAGGCCCAATACAACAATTTGAATTTTAAGAGCCCAATTTTCTTAAAGGCTCTAGAGCCGAGTGATAAGGCCTGTCTTATCCTCATTGCATCCGGCCGTACTGTTGAGATCAAGTTAATTAAAGCATCGATTAACTTGACTGAATATCACCTCGTTTACCCGATTGAATTACAAAATCAAAATATGATAGATTTTTTGTAGTCAGTAGCTTTTCCTTTTGGAGCCAAGATCAGGACTACTCAACGACTTTTGATAATCAAGCATTTTCAAACCTTAATACGGAATTTTTAAGGGCTTTTAACAGGTGGAAATGCAGAGGGGATGCCTCTTTACCACAAAGCCTTCTGCCTACCTCTCTATTGGATTAGAGAATTTTGACAAAAACCGTCAGCTCATACTTTTTAATCCCGCGTCGATAGATCTGATGTCGTTGAGGGCTTAGTTCCTCAGCAACAAACCAAGTTTGATATCTGTATTCGACTGGCTTCGGGATACTCAACCCATACCAGAACCCAAAGATTGTTCATCTTGGCAGCAAAAGCTATCCTAAGTTGTCGAAGCTGCAGAAGAGGGAGTTTACGACGAAATTTGGGCTTTTCCAACTTGAGCAACATACCGCGTCACAGGGTGACCGCATCCTGATGGAGCCAATGCAATTTTATTCGAGGATAATTTCACTGGAAATCATCTTAAGCTGGCGGTTTATTACTGGTAAAATAGACTAATTTGGCAATCGAGAGTATACTAGTGAAAAGAACAATATCCAAAAGGTTGCAAAATTCGTAAACTATCTTGTGAAGGCTATTTCAGGCTGTCATCATGTGCTTATGACGGGATATTGGCATAAAATAAGTCTTTACAGTGAAACAGATACTCAGCATCTAGCAAAACGTGTCGGTCAGTTACTTGTGCCTGGGGATGTGATTTTGCTGAGGGGGGAAATTGGTGCAGGTAAGAGCTTTTTTGCGCGTGCATTAATCCAATCTTTGCAGGATATACCCGAAGATGTGCCCTCGCCAACCTTCACTCTGGTTCAAACATATATCACAAAAATCGGTGAAATTTGGCATGCGGATCTGTATCGTTTGACCGCCTCTAGTGAGATTGATGAACTTGGGCTGTTAGAGGCGTTTGAGTCAGCAATTGCATTGGTGGAATGGCCAGAAATCTTATCACAAGTTTCCCCACCGTCGTCTCTATATCTTGATTTTGAGGTTCAGCAGGATGGCCTTACAAGAGACCTAAGTTTATCTTCAAAGTCTGCGGATTGGTCCAAACGGTTGGAGCAACAGGATGGCTCATAATGGAGATCCGCATGTTCAGTCCTTTTTGGATATTCATGGATGGGCTCATTCACAGAGCGAAATTTTGGCCGCAGATGCCTCTATGCGGCAGTACTTCCGACTTAAGCAGGGTTCTAAATCAGCAATTCTCATGGATGCGCGTAGGTCAAGCCAGCAAGAGACACAAAGGTTTTGTCAAATTGCTGAGTTGCTGAAAAACCACGGGCTTAAGACTCCGGAAATTTTGGCCCAAAACCTCAGTGTGGGTTTGTTGCTATTAGAGGATTTTGGCGACGACCTCTTTGCCCGAATTATCGAGCGTGATCCTTCGCAAACAAGGCCGCTATATCAGGCAAGCCTTGAGATGCTGATACATTTAAGAGGCATGCCACTACCAGACTGGCTGAGACAACCTAGCTCAGAAGACTTTGCAGAAATGATTTCGCCGTTTTGGGAATATTATATTGATAACGCCGAGCTAAACAGGGGTATACGGCAATCCATAGGAAAGACCCTACAGAAAATTCTGGCAAGTTTGGACAACGGACCAAAGGTAGTATCCCTGCGAGACTGTCATACTGAAAATCTTATGCGAATCTCTGGTAAATCTGGGTTTGGTGCCGTTGGGTTACTAGATTTTCAGGATGCTTTTATCTGTCATCCAAGCTATGATCTGGTCTCACTTTTACAGGATGCAAGACGGGATGTTTCACCTGACTTAGAGCAAGAGATGCTGAACTATTACCTACACTTATCCCAAGACGATTCAGCTCCTTTCTTAAAGGCATATCGTATTGTGGGAGTGCAAAGAAATTTACGCATTCTTGGAATATTCAGCGCCCTTGCTGCACAAAAGGGCAAAAGACGATATCTCGATCTACAACCGCGCGTTTGTGGCTATCTACGCAGAAATCTCAGCCATCCAGTATTTGGTGACCTACGCTCTGATTTAAGGCCTTTGCTGAACGGCCCATCGGCTCTAACTTTGCAAAGAGGTTCACATGACTGAAATCTCAGTTATGGTTTTCGCCGCAGGTCTAGGAAGAAGAATGGGGGCGTTGACGCAGGATCGGCCAAAGCCTTTAGTTGAGGTTTGTGGCCTCCCCCTTATCGATCATACGCTCGCGCTCTTAGATGGGATAGATAAAACTCATGTTGTTATAAACAGCCACTACAAGCATGAAATGCTTGAGGCCCACCTTGCCGGCATGTCGGTCAAAATAAGCCCTGAGTTACCAGATGTTCTAGAAACGGGTGGCGGGCTAAAAGCCGCTTTGCCCATTTTAAAAACCAATCCAGTGATCACCTTGAATTCAGATGCCATATGGGTCGGGCCAAATCCTTTGCGAGAGCTTATCGACCATTGGGATAGCTCGCGAATGGATGGACTTCTTTTGTGCATTCCTTCAGCGCAAAAATATGGGCATAAAGGTGCTGGTGATTTCTCAATAGATGCTAAAGGCGCACTATGCAGACAAGGGGCTTTGGTTTATTCTGGCACTCAGATTATAAAAACAGATCTTCTGGACCAAATAGACGACAAGGTATTTTCGCTAAACCGTTTATGGGATATTATGCTGAAAAAGAAAACGCTATTTGGTATGAGCTATTCTGGTCTGTGGTGCGATGTCGGAACGCCTGAGGGCATTATTGAAGCAGAAAATATGATTTTGAAAAAGACACTAAACGATTAGTGATGGTAGATTTTAAAGTGCACAAAATTTTTGGTCTGCCACCGGGTGCTGATTTTCCACGGGCATTGGTTGATGGAGTTTGTGCACATTTTAAAAAGGCTCCACCCCACCACATGGCGCAGGCCCATATAATTTTAAATACCGAACGTATGTTGAGACGAGTTAAAAAACTATTTTTGGATAAGTCAAATATTCTACATCCCAAATTACACCTCCTCACCAACCTTGCAGAATTTTCTGACATTCAAGATTTTCAAAAACCTGTCTCACCCTTGATTGCTCGCTTTGAATTAATCGAGCTGATTGATCGTCTGATCACCGCAGAGCCGGACTTAGCGGCGCGGGCTTCTCTGTTTAGCTTGTCGGACAGTCTTGCAAACCTAATCGATGAAATGCAGGGCGAAGGTGTGGTACCAAAAACGATCACTGCACTTGATGTTACTGATCAATCAGGTCATTGGGAGCGGGCAAAAAACTTTCTCTTAATTGCGCATGAATATTTAAAGTCTCGCGAACTTAACCCGGATAAAGAGCGTATGCAAAGATTGACGGTAGAGCGTATCTGCGATCTTTGGCATGATAAACCGCTCAGCCAGTTGGTTATTCTTGCTGGGTCAACGGGATCTCGTGGTACAACTTTGAAGTTGATGAAGTCAGTTGTGCAATTACCGCAGGGCGCGCTTTTATTGCCCGGGTTTGACTTTGACCTTTCGGAAAATGCCTGGCGGCGGTTTGAGAACCCGCTAAAAATCGAAGATCATCAACAGGCACGATTTGCCAATATTCTTCAGGATACCAATACTGATCCCAAGAGTGTGCAGCTTTGGAATGCTCAAACTGCCCCTTGTCCTGAGCGCAATGCTTTGGTTTCTCTTGCGCTAAGACCTGCGCCGGTGACGGACACGTGGTTTGCCGAAGGACCGGCATTAGCATCATTAGAAAGTGCCACAAAAAGCGTCACTCTGCTGGAAGCCGACTCCCCGCGTCACGAAGCACTAGCCATTGCGATCAGGCTGCGTGAAGCAGTGCAAGAGGGAAAAATTGCAGCTCTAATTTCGCCAAACCGTCAGCTTACACGGCAAGTCACCTCGGCTTTGGAGCGCTGGGATATTGTCCCTGATGACAGCGCCGGTGTTCCGCTACACTTAACGGCACCGGGGCGGTTTTTGCGCCATGTCAGTACTTTGCTGGTCAAAGATTTAACGACGCCTCAGCTACTGGCCATTATGAAACACCCCCTGACCCACAGCAGTGGTGGACGCAATATCCATTTGCTTTTAACGCGCGAATTGGAGCTTTTTCTGCGTAAGAAACGGCTTCCGTTTCCGTTGGAACAAACACTTACAAAGTGGGCGCAGGATCAAAATCAACCCGAGGCCGTCGCTTGGGTTATATGGCTTGTTCAGAGTTTCTTGGACAAGCGAGTCCTTGGCTCAGAAAGCTTTCCCAGTCTCTTTGATAAACACTGTGAATTGGCGTCAGAAATTGCTGCTGGCCATGATCCAGACCCGGAAGCACCAACGGGGCTATTATGGGTTGCAAAAGCGGGAAAAGAAGCTGCCAAGGTATTTGAAAATATAGCGGCTGCTGCCGATCATGGCGGGACTATCGCGGCGCGTGATTACGTAGATATTGTTGGCTCTATTCTATCTGACAGCGTCGAGCGCGATCCAGTTAAACCCCATCCTCAGGTTTTAATTTGGGGAACGCTTGAGGCCCGGGTTCAGGGGGCTGATCTTGTCATACTGGGAGGCCTAAACGAAGGGAGTTGGCCCAAGTCACCCAATCCAGATCCGTGGTTGAACAGGTCTATGCGTCAAAGCGCTGGCCTCTTATTGCCCGAGCGTCAGATTGGCCTGTCAGCGCATGACTTTCAACAGGCTATTGCCGTAGGTACTGTTTGGTTGACGCGCGCGAAAAGAGATGACGATTCTGAGACAGTTCCGTCAAGATGGTTGAACCGGGTCATTAATCTTTTGTCTGGTCTGCACGACAATAAAGGGCCTGAGAGGCTGCTGGAAATGCGGCAACGTGGAGAAAAGTATCTAAAAATCGTACAAAACATGGAGGAGACAACTGCCAGTGAGGCGGCGAAACGGTCGTCCCCCCGTCCTCCTGTTACTGACAGGCCTCTTCGCCTTTCAGTAACTGAGATCAAAACGCTCATCTGCGATCCATATGCGATTTATGCCAAACATATTTTGGGTCTTCGCCCCCTTGAAAACCTTGAAATGGGACCTGATCCAAGGCTGCGTGGAGAAATTACGCATAAGGCATTCGAGAAATTCGTGAAAATTTGGGATGATATTGCTCCGCAGGATCGCAAAGGCAAATTGATACAGATTTTCTTGGATGAATTATCGCAGAACGCACCTTGGGCTGTGACCCGTCTTTTTTGGCGCTCGCGTGTTGAAGCTTTGGTTGATTGGTTTCTCCAAATGGAAGAATTGAGACAAGCTAATTTTGCAGAAGGGTTTTTTGAAGAGACAGGAAAGATTTTTCTGGCTGAGCAAAATCTGACGCTGATTTCGCGCGCAGATCGCCTGCATCGTCATATGGATGGGACACTTGGTCTTTATGATTATAAGACCGGTTCTGTTCCAACGAAAAAACAGCAGCAGATTTTTGACAAGCAACTTTATTTGATGGCGGCAATTGCCGAAAATGGTGGGTTTGAAAAACTAGGTGCTGCTTCTGTCTCAAAAGCTGCTTTTATAGGTCTTGGGACATCGCCAAAGGAAGAAACCGCCCCCTTTGATGAAGAGCCCCTTGGTGAGGCGTGGGATAAGTTTAAAGCGCTTATTTCCTCTTATCGAAACCAAGATCAGGGTTATACCCCAAGACGCGCACTTTTTAGTGTAAGTGATCGTTCTGATTATGATCAACTGTCGCGCTTTGGCGAATGGGAAATAGCGGATAACGCTGTTCCGGAGGATTTGACATGACGGGCCGGGATCCTGCGACTGAAAGTCAAGTGCGCGCAGCAGACCCCATTGCCTCAACTTGGCTATCGGCAAATGCGGGATCGGGCAAAACAAAAGTGCTTACAGACCGCGTGGCACTATTGCTTTTAAAAGGCGTTGCTCCGGAA
>JAQWKM010000189.1 GCA_029247845.1 Paracoccaceae bacterium
AAATTCCTATTGCAGAATTTATCGAATGGCTCATATTTCAAGACATGCCAAATAGTATGGCCACTCTGGGGATCGCAATCATAATGGTGGACGGTCTATAATTTCCACTCAGAGAACGGCCCATCGCTCAGCATTCTGCAATGAGGCAAAAATCAGCTTAGCATGGGACACCGGCAGAATAGCAAGCATTTTGGGCCCAGATGGATTCAAATGCAAAGGGCCCGTTGATATGTTGGAGGTACCAATCTGCGAATCTGGGGCAAATTTCAATCCGTCCGTACTCCATTGTAAACCACTAGATTGCATCATAACCTCTCCCATAGGGAACATTGATACACGGGTATTTTTCGGAAGGCCGATAGAAAAATCCGGCGGGACAACGAAGACTGCATCCAATTTTCCCAACAATAGGCACTTTATATGCGCATAACGTACAAGGCTGGTCTGAGCAGCCATCTGATGATAAAGGTGCCCACCCAGAAACCCCACCCCAACAATTATTGGGGCAGAAATCCGCTGAAGGCACTTTTCAAAATCAGTACTTTCTTGTTCAGCAACAGCATGGAAACGCTCTTTTGCAATTCGGCAAACCAGATCTTTTGATATTGAATCCATATCTCCGATAACTGCAATCGGATCCCTGCCATGCGCCAAAAGTGGTGCCGCACCTCCGTCAGCAGCGATGCTGATAGGTGCCAGGTTGAGAGCCATATTTAAGGTTTCCCACGCCAAAGGCGCCCCTCCAACCAGCGTAATTGGCTCTGAATTGGAAACGATAGGCATAATAATCACAAATTCCCTTCAGTTTTGGTGGAATGCCCTAATTTGGCCATAAAATAATACTGCTATTAGCAAAATTTCCATCACACTCAATTACTATCAAAATCATAGTTTTTACAAAATCAGTTTCTACGACCCAAGTAAATATAAAGGATGCAAGTAAAGTTGTGCCTGTCTCATACGGAACATTCTCGAACACTCTTGAAGTTTTTGATGATCCTTCGAAAATGACCAAGGTCATCGCTGAGTATTTTTGCGAATTATTCTTGGAAGACCAGTTTTTTTTGGGGTCCAACCTCCAACTTTAGACACGACAGTCATAAAACAGCTTGCACTTAAACAAAACTCTCATCCCATTACAGCCAGCCCTGATGGTCGAAACGCTTTCTTACGCCAAGAAGACAGTGATGCTTCGGTCCCTAATCTAAAATTTATAGCAGACGCAAACCGAGCCGTGTCATTGGCAGAGCGGCTAGAACGAATGAAATAAGTTGTTAATAATTACGAAGAAGAGACTTATAAAGAACAAAATGCATCAAATATGCTGCCAGTGCTCTATGTTAACAACTTACAGGCGGCTTTTCAAAACGGTTAAGAGGATGATGAAAATATAACATAGCCGTTTGATGTTTTGGTTGAGGAAAAGTGTCTTCAACCTTTTGAGGGCAACCATAGTCAACCCAAGGCACAAGACAAAAAGACTTTCGAAGTCTACCAAAAGCTTTTGCAGAAAGTCAAAGGCATGGAAAAATTCTACTGTTCACAGCCTATGGTCACGGAGTACTATTATTACTCTGAGCAATTCTAGCGCTAACGCAAACTTCCGACATTTGGTCACTTGCTGAAAGTAGGCAAGCTTAAACGATTACAGGGCTGGTTGTTGAAATTTTCGAAGAAATAGGGTTCCGTATTGTGGACCAAAAAATTGGCTAGTCAGCACGACTAAAGCTTTTTTTATCTGGATCAGCCTGACCAATCCCTCTAAAAATATATTTAAACGGCAGGGCCCATACCACTCCAAGGCCTACATAAACAAATAATTCAAACAAGATAGAAGGCCGATCAAATTGTGCAATCAGACTTATGCTAACAATGGCATACACTGGTAATCCGACAAGTAATATCAATAGCGAAAACCGTCTGCGCGCTTTATAACTTAGGGTCATTCAACTCTCTCCGCCACTTGATTGATAAAACGTTTAATCTGCGAAAGGGTCTGTTACTAAAATTGTATCATCTCTCTCTGGTGAAGTAGAAACTAGGGCAACAGAGCAATCAATCAATTCCTCAATTCGGAGTACATATTTAATAGCATTAGCAGGCAGCTCAGCCCAACTTCTTGCGCCCTCAGTACTTTCGGACCATCCGCTCATCTCTTCATAGATCGGCACGCACCGTGCTTGCTGATCGGCAGCGAACGGCAAAAAGCTGAGCTCTTCTCCATCCAGCTCATATCCAACGCATATTTTTAAAGTCTCGAACCCATCTAGCACATCAAGCTTAGTCAAAGCGATCCCATTCATTCCAGATATTGCGCAGGTCTGGCGTACGAGTGCCGCATCAAACCAGCCACACCGTCTTTTGCGCCCGGTCACCACGCCAAACTCATGTCCGCGCTCTCCCAGTCTTTGGCCATCTGCATCGTCAAGCTCGGTTGGAAAAGGTCCCTCGCCCACCCGCGTGGTATAGGCTTTCACAATCCCCAAAACAAAATCAATTGCGCCTGGTCCAAGACCAGACCCAGTTGCGGCTTGGCCAGCAATCACATTAGAAGATGTCACAAAAGGATAAGTACCAAAATCGATATCCAGCAAGCTGCCTTGGGCCCCTTCAAACAAAATACGGCTTCCAGATTTTCTTTTTTCAGACAGGACTTTCCAAACTGGCGCTGCAAATTGAAGCACGAACGGCGCAATTTCACTTAATTTTGCAATCAAAGCTTCCCGGTCAACAGGCTGAAGTCCGAGACCACGGCGCAATGTATCATGATGCAAAAGCAGGCGGTCTACCCGCGCCAACAGTGTTTTAGGGTCGGCAAGATCAGAGACCCGGATAGCCCGGCGGCCGACTTTATCTTCATATGCAGGTCCAATACCGCGGCCTGTCGTTCCAATTTTTGCAACGCTGTTGAGAGACTCACGGGCATGGTCAGCTTCCGCATGTACCGGCAAAATCAAAGGCGTATTTTCCGCAATCATTAAATTATCTGGCGAAATCTCAACGCCTTGTCCACGCAACTTGGCAATTTCTTCTTTCAGGTGCCAAGGGTCCAAAACCACACCGTTGCCGATCACGGAAAGCTTACCACCGCGTACAATGCCTGATGGCAGCAGGGATAACTTGTAAACTTTTTTATCGATAACCAAAGTGTGGCCAGCATTATGCCCGCCTTGGAAGCGCACGATAACTTCGGCCCGCTCACTAAGCCAGTCAACCAGCTTACCTTTTCCTTCGTCACCCCATTGGGCGCCTATAACGGCAACATTTGCCATGACTGACCTTTCAAAATATCGTAAAACCCCAGTCGGTATAGCGTCGTAGAATAGGAGAGGGAAGTTTGAAATGAATAATATAGCCTAAATTTCTATTTTAGAGATATGGGTGCTCCGTGAGGTGTAGTTAAATAAGCAGTTTTCCAAGCTTCTTTAATCAAAACTAAATCTTTTCGACCCGTCATATTGATCTCAATCAAAAATTCCTCCAGCGCATCAAGCCAGACTGTGAAATAATCTTCCCCACCATTCAGTGCACGATCGACACCGTGTTTATTTAGCGAGGTGCCAAATTTTTTTGCCCAGTCTGACCATGAAAAATAACCAGACTCATTTAGATGGACAGTCAACGCAAACAACTGGCCCTGCCAGACTTCTTCAAAAACTGGTTCGGGGGGCGGCGCACTCATAACGGTTCAAGATAACTTTGCCAAAGATCCAACATCACCAAATCAGACGGATTTTCAGCATGTTCCCAAAGCGTACTTGCCTCGAATGCCACAGTATAAAGGGGTTCCGGGGCTTCTCCACCACCATGAGCATGGGCATCCGGAAAAATATGGCTACCATGAAAACCAACAATCTTACCTGCCTTTTGGGCAGCATATTTGGGCAAGCGTGTATGACCACCGGAAAGGAACCTATTTTCTGCCAGCTTGCTCTTTACACTGTCCCCAATCCTAAAGAGCTGGACGACCGCGCTATCCCTGAGCGTAGGCCCCCCTTTTGACAGACCATCCGCCACTTTCTCAGCGGTAAAGACACGGTCGGACAGGCTGTCCAAAGCGCGAGCTCCATGAAGACTTTGCAATTCCTCAACGCTTATGAGTCCCTTTGCCACAAGTATATCAGAAAGGGCTGAAATCCATTTCTCGTAATATGAAAATTTCGAATAATCCGTCGGGCTTAGCTTTTCTCTGGAATGACGCGACTCATCAAGGTTCCATTGGCCTAAAAAACCGGACGCCACGGTCACGGCTAATGCGCGCGCGTGCCAGTCTTTCTCAAAGACAGCTTCCTTCCCAAAATCAGGAATAACCACCCCATCGCCAAAGCGTCCCCCCATATCATGAATGCGGCTCATTGTGCATCCTTTGGAAACCCAGTGCCAATCATACTGTCACGTGTAACCAATGCGGCGAGCCGTTTCTCGCTCCAACCTTCAGTGCCCTTGGGTCGCTGAGGTATCACGAAGTACCTTAATTCTGCAGTCGAATCCCACACCCTCACTGATGTCTCACTTGGCAGCGTAACCCCAAATTCAGCCAGAACCTTGCGCGGTTCACGCACTGCGCGCGCGCGATAAGCATCCGACTTGTACCAACTTGGCGGAATGCCTAGAAGCGGCCATGGATAACAGCTGCACAAAGTACATACGACAATATTGTGAATTTCATCGGTATTCTGCAATGCCATAATATGCTCGCCCTGGCGACCATAAAAGCCCATATCAGCGACTGTTTCAGTGGTATCATAAAATAGGGTGTCATAAAATGCCGAGTCTGACCAAGCGCGGGCCACAACCATTGCACCATTCTTGGGACCAATTTTGTTTTGATACGTGTCAACAATCGCATCAAGTGCAGCCGGGTCGATCAAGCCTTTGCTGATTAAAAGTGTTTCAATTGCTTTTACCCGCAAAGTCGCATCAGAGGGTAAAACACTGTGAGCATGTGTGTGATCATCACTATCATGTGGCATAAAACCAAATTGCTACGCTTCATGGCAACAGTCAAGCTGCTTTGCCCCTTGCCCCTAAGCACAAACTCTTTTATCTAGCAGTCCAAGCATGTTATTCGCGGGGTCTAATGGAAAACGTTGTTCTAACAATCCACTTATTATTGGCGTTATCACTTATTGGAGTCGTTCTCTTGCAACGCTCTGAAGGAGGCGGCTTGGGTCTCGGCGGAGGCGGCGGAGGCGATGGCGTTATGTCAGGCAGAAGCGCGGCTTCAGCCTTGTCAAAGGTCACTTGGATTCTGGCGATAGGTTTTATCATTACATCCCTAAGCCTCACTATCATCGCGGCCAACAACACAGCGGGATCATCAGTGGTTGATAGACTGACGACAACAGATCCTGCACAAGAAGGTACAACACCATTGCTTCCAAACCTTGAACTGGTCTTACCACCGACAGAAGAAGATGCTGCACCACTTGTTCCAAGTGCTGACTAAGCCACTACGGATTGCTTGTATATAAAAGATTGCAACACCATCTTGAGGTTGTGTTGCATTAATCTTGCGAATCCTTTACTGATTAACTCCCGTGAAGTTGTGAAATTTTTGTTTCCGATTATCCGTTAACCAAGGCTGACAAAGCCCGCTTCATGGGAGCATATCTTAACTTGGCCAAATTTGTTTTTATAACCGGTGGCGTAGTCTCTTCACTTGGCAAAGGGCTCGCCTCGGCGGCTTTAGGAGCTTTACTCCAAGCGCGTGGATACTCTGTAAGACTTCGAAAACTAGATCCCTATTTGAATGTTGATCCAGGAACGATGAGCCCATTTGAACATGGCGAAGTCTTCGTTACTGACGATGGCGCGGAAACTGATCTGGATCTTGGACATTATGAGCGATTTACAGGCGTCGCTGCCCGTAAAACCGACTCTGTCTCATCGGGAAGAATTTATTCAACGGTTCTCGAAAAAGAACGCCGAGGAGATTATTTGGGCAAAACAATCCAAGTTATTCCACATGTCACTAACGAGATAAAAGACTTTATCGCAATCAGTGAAGATGAAGTCGACTTTATGCTATGCGAAATAGGAGGGACAGTCGGCGACATTGAAGGCCTGCCCTTCTTTGAAGCAATCCGGCAGTTTTCACAGGATAGAGCAAGAGGACAATGTATTTTCGTTCATCTGACCCTGCTACCTTTTATCAAGGCCAGCGGCGAACTTAAGACGAAGCCAACACAGCACAGCGTTAAGGAATTGCGATCTATTGGCTTGGCACCGGATATTCTGGTATGTCGCTCAGAGGGTCCTATTCCCAAAAAAGAACGCGAAAAGCTGGCACTTTTTTGCAACGTGCGCGCAGATAGTGTTATAGCGGCGCAGGATCTAAAATCAATTTACGAAGCGCCATTGGCCTACCACAAAGAAGGCCTCGACCAGGCGGTTCTGGATGCATTCGGGATTGCACCCGCCCCAAAACCTGATTTGCGCCAATGGGAAGATGTCACCGACCGGGTTTACAACCCCGAAGGTCAGGTGAAAGTAGCAATCGTGGGGAAATACACGCAACTCGAAGACGCGTATAAATCCATCGCGGAAGCCCTCACACATGGTGGAATGGCAAATCGGGTCCGCGTTAACGTCGAGTGGGTCGATGCAGAGATCTTTGATAGCGAAGATGCTGCACCACATCTCCAAGGCTTCCACGCCATTCTTGTCCCTGGCGGATTTGGCGAGCGCGGTACTGAGGGTAAAATCAAAGCTGCCACTTTTGCCCGCGAACACAAAATTCCCTATCTTGGCATTTGTCTAGGAATGCAAATGGCTGTGATTGAAGCAGCTAGAAATGTGATCGGTGTAAAAGATGCCGGATCAGAAGAGTTTGACCACGAAGCAGGTAAGCGCCGCTTCGAGCCTGTGGTCTATCATCTGAAAGAATGGGTGCAGGGCAATTATAACGTATCGCGCAATGTTGGCGATGACAAAGGTGGCACCATGCGGCTGGGCGCATATGATGCTCAACTCATAGAAGGCTCAAAAGTTGCCAAGGTCTATGGAACCAGCTCGATCGACGAGCGCCATCGCCATCGGTATGAAGTAGACATCAAATACCGCGACCAATTGGAAAAAGCGGGTCTTCGTTTTTCTGGTATGTCGCCCGATGGTCGTCTGCCTGAGATCGTTGAATGGTCGGATCATCCGTGGTTCATTGGGGTACAGTTTCATCCCGAGTTAAAATCAAAACCTTTTGATCCGCATCCGTTGTTCAAAGATTTCATTCGCGCCGCTAAAGACAATTCAAGACTGGTCTAAGCCTCTGGACAGACTTGTCCTTTTGAGCAGAGAAAACGGTGCGGTTTCAGCGCCACATTGACGTCCTGCTAATATTGCCTTTTGCCGTTCTATCACTTAGCTCATAAGCATGCTGTCCTATCAACATATCTATCATGCTGCGAATTTGGCGGATGTCCATAAACACGCGGTGCTTGCAGTGCTCTTGGAATATTTAACCCGCAAATCAAAACCCGTCACCTACGTGGAGACCCATGCCGGACGGGCACTCTATAACCTTAGTGATACAGCTGCACAAAAAACTGGAGAGGCCAAAGATGGACTGTTGGCTATTGAAGGAAAGTCATGGTTTGCCCCAAACCATCCTTACAGGCGTGCCCTAGAACAGACGCGCCGAATACATGGCCCAGATGCATATCCAGGCTC
>JAQWKM010000191.1 GCA_029247845.1 Paracoccaceae bacterium
ACCAGATCGTGTGAGCCTGATGTTAGTTCGTGGTGCTATCGGTCGTCGTCATACAGACATTGCACGCATTATCGCTGAGCGAAAAAGCCTTAAGGCGGTCATAGAGCCAGTACATGGATATCGTTGTGCTGGAAGCTACGCGGACGATCGGTTCGTCCGGAGCCTTGATCTTCCGAACGGCGTGGTCAAGGAAGTCGAGCGCAACCTCAATATCTGACGCAAATTCCTTGCCGGCACTGCTGATTTCCAGATTGCGCCCGTCTCTGGAAAACAAATTGACGCCAAGCCAGTCCTCAAGCCGATGTATACGTTTACTAACTGCTGCTTGGGACACAAACACTCCGCCACGACAGTAAGGCTTTTGTTACGCGATGTTCGAATGTCGCGAAAGGGCGTGTAGAGGCCGACTGCGTCGGACTAATAAACGAATGCCATATCTTATATTGAGCCTAACCAGCGTTGATTTTGTCCGCACCATTATCATGAATTAGGCCGGACTTTGGCTTGCTTGCCTTCCCCCTCCCCTGTTCATTTTATTTGATTTGATTTCCCGGATCCACATTTGTTAATCCCTGTTATTCAAATAACAGGGAAATGGCCTGTAACTCGTTATTTTAGTTGGGTAAACAGGAGTAAAATCTGTGAAAAATGCCTAAAATTGATCAAAATTTCGATTTTTCCCTGTAAAATTCCCTGTTAACACTGAATTTTGACCTTAGACCAGTTCGCTAAAGACTGCATCCACCACCACTAAGTCTTTTATAAACTGCAGTTTCCACTTACGTGTAACTTAGTGTTTTTTCTGTGGGTTGCGCGCTGAATGAACAGCAGAGACCTCATAAATAGTCTCTATTCTGAGCGCTTTTGGGGCTAGTTAGCGGAAAGTCTCAGCAGGTTAATTGTCTTTGAGGTCTCAGGGTCGGTAAGGCGAACTCAAACGTGCGGGCATCCAAGAACTTGAAGCTGCTCCATCCATTTGACTGGCAGACCGGGAAGGTCGCGTAAAGATTTTACATTTGGATGCGGTGGCTGGGGGCCTTCAAGAATTGCCGTTGAAATGTCTGGAGCCAGCCAAGCTAGGGGAAGAATACGACTTGCATAAACCTAGCTCGCCAATCGCGTCACAAGCTCCCAGATCTGATCTGGGACATCAACAATCTCAGCAGGCTGTTTGCCCTGCCCTGGCATGCGTGCCCCTTGATCCAGTGCTACGCCTTCTGAGACTTGCGCCAAGCGATCATAAAAGGCCTGACCAGAGGCCGGATCGATCAAGATATAGTACTGCCCCAGATCATGCGGGGCGCCCTCAGGTGCTTTGAGTGGTTTGACCTCACGCGACACGACACCACCCGTCATACCTGCCGCGAGTAATTCCGCCATGAGGCCAAAGCCCCAGCCTTTGTATCCGCCCATAGACACCAGCGAGCCTGCCAGAGCAGCCTCAGGATCCGTTGTTGGGTTGCCGTCTTTGTCAACTGCCCAACCTTGTGGAATACTTTCGCCTGCGGCCTTTGCCATTGTGATTTTGCCCAACGCCACTGTTGTGGTGGACTGATCAAATTGCATGGCAATACTTCCCTCTCCATCCGGCACAGAAAACGCAATCGGGTTTGTCCCAATCACGCGGGTCTTGCCACCGGGGGGCGCAACAATCGGTGAGGCATTGGTCAAACCAAGACCAATCATTCCAGCCCGCGCAATCTGTTCGGTAAAATATCCAAGTGACGTACAAGTATGGGCGTGCCCGATCGCAAGCGTTGCGACCCCTAATTCTCGCGCAAGATCCACAGCGGCGGGCAAACCACGGGCAAATGCAGGTTGGGCAAATCCCATGCCCGCATCCACATAAACACTGGCGGCTTTAGGGTTTGTAACTATTGGCTCCACCTTCCCATTGACTCGTCCTGACTGAAGTTGCTGACAATAGCTTTCCAAATAGTAAAGGCCGCAAATACGGTTACCAATACTCTCAGCCTTGGCCACAGCATCCGCCACATACGATGCTATCCAACCACTCGCTCCATGTTTGATCAAAGCAATTCTGGACGTTTCGCCTATTTCACTTATCGAAATTTGCACCATTTAATTACTCACTTATTTTCTGATTTTCGCTAATTTCAGGCTGATCTCCCGCTGCCAGTAAGTCGAGGGCTTTGTGGAGCGAGAGTCGCTGATCAAAGCAAGATTGAATTATCAATGGATCGTATTCCGTATTCATCCATTCTTTGAAGCCGATCACGCTTATTTTACTACGTTCTTCGAAGACCCAAAGCATATAATCAAGAACGCCCGTCGCGGTAAAATCGAGATGAAAAAATCGGACATTTAGCTGTTTTTGAGCCTCTTGCACAGTCTTGCCTTCGAACTCCATCAAATAGATTGCAGAGGCTAGACCGGCTCGATCCGCACCAGATTTACAATGGAACAATACAGGTTTTTGCACTCGCCCCAGTATATCGATCACCTCGTTTATATCCTCCACCTGAGGCGCATTTCTGGCAGTTAATTTCCAATTTGTCAGGCCTATCCCAAGCTGATGACAAATCCGTTCTTCATATTTGTAATGAGCGTAAACATCTGCGCCGCGCAGGTTTACAACCGATTTTAGCCCCCGCGCATGATATCTTTTAAACCGCGCCTCTGTCGGTTGATTTGAACGAAACACACCAGGCGCAATTTCTGCGTAATTTGTCCAGAACACTCTTAAAAAGGCATGATCAAAAAGGTGATAATGCACCCTTGCCCAAAAGCGACCAGAGGTTGTTTCGATGTCTTTGCCAAAAGCGCGCCGAAGCTTACTATCCCAGGCATCCAATTGATCATAAATTTTTTTCAAACTTTGCAGCATTGGGATATCGTGTAGCCATTCCATATAGTCATGACAAGAGCGCGCAAACAATTGACCTTGCGGAGAAATAGAATAAGTTCCGTCCAAAGAAAAGGATTTGAAGTATGTCATTATCAAACGGTCGATCGTATCTGGCCATCCCTGGCCCCTCGGTCATTCCAGATCAGGTGTTGCAGGCCATGCACCGCCCCTCTCCAAATATATATGAAGGAGAATTGATCGAGATCACAGAGTCGCTCATCCCGGACTTGAAATATGTCGGACAAACAGACGGGTATGTTGCTATTTACATCGCAAACGGACACGGCGCTTGGGAAGCGGCCCTTGCCAATATGGCGGAAGCTGGCGATACAATCCTCGTTGCCGCAACTGGAAGCTTTGCCCATGGCTGGGCGGAAATAGCCGAAAATATGGGGATAAAGACACAGATTATAGAGTTTGGGACTCATTCTCCAATCGATGCAGGTTTTATTGAAGAAGCTCTCAGAGCGGATGTTCATAAAAAAATCAAAGCTGTTCTGGTTACACATGTAGATACCTCTTCGTCTGTCCGAAATGATGTACATTCCGTGCGGCTGGCTTTGGACGCCTGTCATCATCCAGCGCTTTTAGCAGCAGACTGCGTTGCTTCGCTGGCCTGCGATACATTTGAAATGGATAATTGGGGGGTCGACATAATGGTTGCCGGCTCTCAAAAGGGCTTAATGGTCCCACCCGGCATATCGTTTGTCTACTTCAATGAGCGCGCAAAAATAGTACAAACCTCTTTATCTAGAGTTAGCTCATACTGGAACTGGGCACCGCGGATTGCCCCACAACGTTATTACGAGTACTTCTGCGGTACGGCACCAACACAGCACATCTACGGTCTGCGGGTCGCTTTGGATATGATCCGTTACGAAGGGCTAGACGCGATTTTTGCGCGACATGAAATACTGGCTCGGGCAATCTGGAGTGCCGTTGAATGTTGGGGTACTGGCGACGGAAAAATGCGCTTGAATATCCAAAATGAATATTACAGAAGCCGGGCCGTAACAGCATTATCGATCGGTGCGCCATTTGGATTAAATTTGCGCCGCTGGGTAGAAAAAAAAGCTGGCCTCACATTAGGTATCGGGCTTGGTATGTCATCACCAGAAGATCCCAATGGTGATGGATTTTTTCGGTTTGGCCATATGGGACATGTGAACGCTCAAATGATCATGGGACTGATTGGCACAGTCGAGGCCGGACTATGCGCTCTGGATATTCCACACGGGCCCGGAGCCTGTGATGCCGCCGCCAAACAAATAGCATTAGCTACCTGAACGGGCAGCCGATAGGGCTTTGGGCAATAGATTTGCAAAGAGGCTAATATCTTCTTCAAGTCCTACGCTCACTCGAATACAGCGGTCTTGTGGCGTAACAAAAGGCATGCGTACAAAAATCCCATGCGCCACCAAATATGACAGGACCAATTTCGCAAATGTGCTATCGCGACCGCAATCGATAGCGACAAAATTGGTAACTGAGGGAATAATGCTCAGACCGTTATCATGTGCTATCTCACCAATCTGATCGCGCCCGTGCTTGACCTGATCGCGGATATGTTCAATCCACTCTTGATCTTGAAGGGCAGCAAGCGCGCCTGCCTGCGCTGCTCGATTCATACCAAAATGATTTCTTATTTTCTCAAATTGCAAAATGACTTCTTGAGCACCGATCGCATAGCCAACCCGCGCCCCAGCCATTCCGTAGCCTTTGGAGAACGTGCGGAGTCGAATAACGTTTGATTGACCCACGTCGATACGCGGCGAGATACCATCCGGCGCAAATTCTATATAGGCTTCATCCAAAGCTAGCAGACAAGTATCCGGCAGAAGGTCAATAAAACCCTGCACAGCCTCAGCCGAATTCGCTGTGCCCATAGGGTTGTCCGGGTTTGCGAAGTAAACGAGTTTCGAATTTGTATTAATGACTGCTTTTAAAAGCCCATCTAAATCTTCGTGATCCTCTTTGTAAGGCACTTTATTCAAGATGCCACCATAGCCAATCACATGATAATTAAACGTTGGATAAGCACCATCAGAAGTAATTATATCATCTCCCTCTTGGACCACCATTCTTGCAAGATACCCTAGTAACCCATCAATGCCTTCGCCTACAACAATATTGTCAATATCAACGCTGTGATGCTCAGCAAGAGCAGTCCGCAATTCAAAGCTTGTCGGATCAGCATATTTCCAGATCTCTTCCGACACGGCCTGCATGGCAGCCACGGCTTTTGGAGACGGACCAAAAACGGATTCATTCGCGCCAAGACGGGCGTCAAATAAAGCACCTCTTGCGCGTTCTTGAGTTTCTGGTCCAACAAATGGAACAGTGGCGGGAAGCTGGCTTAGTAGCTTTGTAAATATTGGATTTCTCATAAACTAGTCCTAAGGGTAGTTTATCAATTTTAGCAAGCGGGTTTCCCTTACAGAATTGACAAAATGATATATTTTATTCCATTCAAATCAGATTTAGGCTTTGGCGTCAGTATCTATATTTTCATAAGACTTTTGGAAGAGATTGAGGATGCAGGCGGATCATAGCGTTTAAGATAATTTTCACCTTGACCTCTGTCCCGATCAGACACAAGATTCAAAGATCCGAAAAGGAGACATAGTGTCACGACGCAGCCCACCTTTTGCAGCATTTGAATGGATGATAGCTTGGCGTTATCTACGCGCCCGTCGATCAGATGGCGGAGTCTCCGTGATGACTTGGATCAGTCTTATTGGAATAACGCTAGCAGTTTTTGCGCTGATTGCCACACTTGCTGTCAGAACAGGCTTTCGGGCCGAATTCGTAGATACTATTTTGGGCGCAAATGCCCATGTCACAGTTTACCAAATCCCCGTGACGGATGATTTTGGAAAGCTGGACAGAAAAATCTATAATTATACCGAAATGGCAGAGGCCATTAGCCAAGTTGTCGGAGTTACACGGGCCGCTCCTTTGATAAAGAGCCAAGTCATGGCAAGCTATAGCGGCAAACGCACTGGCATACAGGTGTTTGGTATCTCGCAAGACAATCTGCTGACACTGCCCCGCATTGCCAGGCCGGAAAAATCAATTGGCAGTATATCCGATTTCACAAAGGGGGTAGCAATTGGATCAGGTGTTGCCAGGTCCTTAAATGCGACGATCGGGGATAAGGTAAAATTGGTCTCCCCCGACGGATTAAAGACTGCATTCGGAACTAGCCCACGAGTGAAATCATATGAAATTGTATATATATTCACCGCAGGTCGCTATGATATTGACCAAACGCGGCTCTACATGCCGTTCAGCGAAGCCCAGAATTATTTCAATAGCCCAAAAGCCGCCGATGAAATCGAAGTGATGGTGGAACAGCCAGAACACATAGATCAGCTAAGCGATGCGATCTTTGATGCGGCCGGGACACGGGCACAGCTTTGGAGCTGGAGAGACGCCTCTGGAAACTTCCTGCGCGCGCTGGAAATTGAGGATAATGTGATGCTCATTATCATGGGTATTCTGGTTCTTATTGCGACAATGAATATTGTTTCGGGCCTAATCATGCTGGTAAAGAACAAAGGCCGAGATATTGGCATACTGAGGACCATGGGTCTCAGTGAGGGGTCAGTCATGAGAATATTCTTTATTTGCGGCGCCTTCACCGGACTTATTGGAACTGCTGCTGGTACTGTTTTTGGATGCTTATTTGCGATCTATGTCGATCCCATTTTTGCTTTGATCAATGTCCTTTCAGGTGGAGATGTTTGGGATCCCTCCATCAGGGGCATCTATTCTATTCCGGCTGAGCTCCGCTTTGATGATGTTCTTTTTGCCATTTCTCTATCTCTGGGTTTAAGTTTTGGGGTCACATTTTTCCCTGCGCGACGCGCTGCCCGGCTTAACCCAGTTGAGGCACTGCGGTATGAGTGACGTTATTTTTGAACTGCGCGATCTAAGAAAAACCTATAATCTGGGACAGGTCAATCAGGTCGATGTGCTTGCAAAAGCAAACCTGAAACTGAAGGCTGGAGAAGTTGTTGCTTTGGTTGCACCATCAGGAGCTGGAAAATCCACCTTGCTTCATATCGCCGGATTGCTGGACACACCAGATGACGGGGATGTATTGCTAAATGGCGAAATTCTTAATCTAAAGAACGATGAGAGACGCACAACAGTCAGACGCCACGATATTGGGTTTATTTATCAGTTTCACCATTTGCTTCCTGAATTCACGGCCGCAGAAAATGTAATTCTTCCCCAAATGGCTGACGGTGTAAGCCGTTCCAAAGCCTACGGACGAGCAGCCATGTTATTGTCAAAGGTCGGTTTGGCAGAGCGTGCAAATCACCGTCCCACTGAGCTTTCGGGGGGCGAGCAACAAAGGGTCGCCTTTTGTCGGGCCCTGGCCAACAGCCCTAGTTTGCTTCTTGCCGACGAACCCACAGGAAATCTTGATCAAGCCACATCACACCAAGTATTTGACAATTTACTGTCTATTGTGCGTGAAACAGGTCTTTCGGCGCTGATTGCGACACATAACCCCGTAATAGCCGAGCGTATGGATAGAGTAATATCCCTTAATGAGGGGACCATCTCACAAGATTAAGAAATGAAATTCTCCTGTTTCGTCTGGCTGTACACCTCAAAAAGAATCACAATTTAGGATCATGATAGCCCTTGGTCAATATGTCTGGCGAGACACCCAGCATGTAGCGTATCAGACGCCAAATATTCTGTGAGCCCTGAGTGAACCAGCCATTATTATCGTACCGTAAAGCGTCCGTCAGTAAAACGAGCGGAAGAATTTTTAATCGCCCCTTAAGCCGGATTGCCATGGCCACATCCTCCATCAGCGCAATGGGACAATACCCATTCACCGAATTCAAAAGCTCAATTGAAATTAAAAGCCCTTGATCTCCATAAGGTAGCCCTAAATAGGACGCTCGAACGTTCGCCCAAGCGCTCGTGACACGTGCCATCAAAGCTGGACTGGAAAATCTTAGCCTAAAATACCAAGCGATTGATTTATCTGAAAGATATTTTCCAAACCCATCACTCCATCCTTGTGAAAGCTCAGCATCCGCATGTAGTATCAAACACCAACTTCCTCTGATTTGAATAAGACCTTCACAAATTTGGTTTCCTCTGCCCTGCTCGGATTGAACAACATGACACCCTGCTTCTGATGCAATTTCGCGTGTCTTATCAGAAGATCCACCATCGGACACGATAACTTCGCGGATCAAGCCCGCATCGACTCCCTCGAACAAACTGGCCAATAGCTTTGGCAGATGGCTTTGGGCATTAATCGTCGGAATTATAACTGAAACTGGTGCACGCATCTTCTTTATCCCTTAGAATAAATAAGTATAACTGGGGCAAAAGATAAAAGGAACATCAAATGGAAGTAGATGAGGTCGCACGTGCCATCTTTGAGATCGGTGGTAAGGATAACAAAGAGTTTATGCAAAGCTTAATAACCAATGACGTCTCCAAAGTAGATGACGGATTGGTCTATTCCGCCCTGCTGGGCCCACAAGGTAAATTCCTTTACGACTTCTTTTTGTTCAGTCGTGGCCAAGCACTTTTCCTTGATGTGACCACGACGCTTGCAGAGGAACTTTGTAGTCGGCTTTCCCTATATAAATTGCGCAAAGACGTAACAATCGAGGAGACCGATCTAAGCATGACACGCGGATTGGATGCGCAACCAGAGGGTGCTTTTGCTGACCCACGCCACCCAGACTTAGGTTGGAGATTTTATGGTCCCCAAATTGCCACGCAAAATGTAGACTGGACAAAGCTTCGCGTAAAACTTGGCATTCCTGAGGCTACAAGCGAGATTTTGACAGATAGCTATATTCTTGAAATGGGTTTCGAGCGCCTCAACGGTGTTGATTTTCGCAAAGGCTGCTACATAGGGCAAGAAATTACCGCACGCATGAAACATAAGACGCGACTCAGAAAAGGGCTGGCCCTCGTCAAATTATCTAATCCAATTCCCCTGCACACATTAATTATGTCAAATGGCAAAAATATTGGCTTTATCTGCTCACAATCGGGGAATAATGCGATTGCCTACCTTAAATATGACCGCATCAGCGATAAAATGTCTGCAGGTAAAGCAGAGATAACAGACGTTAACACTGAGATTATCACCGTCAAAGGATGATTTTCGATCCCAGCGCGTCTTTTATGCCCGCTCGGAGTATTCCATTGTATCAGTGTTTATCACGATCTGTTCATCCTGCGAGATGAAAGGTGGTACCATGACTTTCATACCATTTTGTAAAATCGCTGGCTTAAAGCTTTTGGCAGCAGTCTGACCTTTTACAACTGGCTCTGTCTCTACAACTTGACAGGTAACTTTCTGCGGCAAGCTTGCATTCAAAGCTTCTTCTTCATAAAACTCAACAACAATTGTCATACCATCTTGCAAGAAGGGTCTGCGTTCCCCCAAAAGATCGGCTGAAACCTGCACTTGCTCATAAGTCTCGGTATCCATGAAGATCAACATACCATCATCTTCATATAAAAACTGCTGATCTTTTTGCTCTAGGCGCACGCGTTCTACTTTATCTGCGCTTCTGAAGCGCTCATTAAGTTTTGAATTTGTTCTCAGGTTCTTCAATTCGACCTGTGCGAATGCTCCACCTTTGCCGGGTTTTACGTGGTCTACTTTCACAGCAGCCCAAAGTCCACCTTCATGCTCGAGTACGTTTCCTGGGCGAATTTCATTACCGTTGATTTTTGGCATGCTAAATCCTGAGATGCAAATCTTGATTTGTGACTAAGACTGGCTATATCTCCGCCATGCCGGTTTGGCAACCTGACCTATCCTAAGAGAACGTCGAAAATGAGCATTGCAAAAAATGCATATCAGATATGCAAATATTTGCTATCCGAATCATTTTTTTTAGGCCATAAGAACGGCTACGTCTATATAATGAAGAACAATAAAGGACGACGAGATGAAAGATTTCGTTGACGCGACAGCCTTTAACTCAGAGCAGGGTGATCGATCGCGCAAACTATTTGCAGCAGTTGTGCTTGCCGCTTTGGATGACGCCATCGCTGATGATAAAAAGTATGGAAATGGGCCTGAGCAAATTGCTCGCTGGTCACGTTCGCGAGATGGTCGCGAAGTATTATCGTGCGCTGGGATTGATCCAAACGAGCGGGTTGTCGAAGGACTAATGACATTCGTTTCAAAAGGCGTCCGCACATCCGTTGCGCTCTCCCGTGAGGAATGCGAGCGACGCTCTGCGCAACAACAAGCTGAGGCAGCCTAGACAAGTTCGTCTCAGTCTTTTGAAATTTTTAATATTCGTCTTTAAAAGTCAGCGCTTATTCCTTTGCATAAGTTTTAATTACTGCGCCTACTTCTGCACGTATGAGTGCTCGGATATTGGAAGTTATTTTTTCGCCGAGTGAACCACTCAGTTCTTCGAGGAGGATCTTGGAGACCAGTTGCTTAAGTATTTCTGGATCGACTGACTGAAATTCGTCTACGGTGTCTACATCAAAATCTAACGAAGATTTAGATGTAGTATTTGCCCCAGAGTGGGTCGTGGAGAAAGATTGTGAGACCACTTCAGGCCCAGTAGCATCTCCGGTGTAATCCCTATTCATCGAATGTAAAACCCCAGGGGCGTCAAAATCACTAATTTCTGCATCGAAGACTTTCTCCGAGCGGAGGCCAGATCCTAACTCAGCTGCATATTCCTCCTGGTCGGCATTATATCG
>JAQWKM010000028.1 GCA_029247845.1 Paracoccaceae bacterium
GGGACAGACATGTAAAGAAAGCTTTGGACTCCACTGGCCCCGTCCAGTTGTGCGGCCTCAAAAACCGAATTTGGCAAGTTCCTGAACCCGACAAGATAGATTAGCACTCCGTAGCCGAGTGTCTGCCATGAGACAAGCAAGATAATGCAGATCACTGAAAGCACTGGGTCAAATAGCCAAGGCAAGGCATTGCCCCCCAAACCCATAATTACCGCGTTTAAGGGGCCGAGTTTTGCATCAAAAATCCACTTCCACGCCATAGCCGCAGGCACCAGAGACACAACATGTGGTATGAAGACAGCAGTCTCATAAAATCCAGAAAACCGGCTGCGCGTTCTGTGATATATGACCGCTGCCAGGACCAACGACATCGGTATCGTCACTGCCATGGCACCAAATGCAATGATTGCGGTATTAGTCAATGCATCCAGAAACTGATTGTCGCCAAATAGCTCAATAAAATTTTGAAACCCTACGAATGGTTTGTTCTTGGATAATAAATTCCACTCGTGCATACTAAGACGCAGTGTTTCAATTATGGGAAACAACCGTACCCATCCAAAAATGGCAAAGGTCGGCAGGATCGCCATGATCGCGAACCAAAATCGTTTCCGCCTTAGCATACCTCGCTCCTCTGTAGTGTGACCCCGGCAGGTTAGCCGGAGTCGTATTCAACGGTTAATTGGCTAGAATACCCGCACGCTTCAGGATCGCATTGGTTTCTTCAGCTGAGGCCTTCAGAACTTCTAGCATGGCCGCATCATTGCCCACGAGAGATTCGTCCGCGTAGGCGTCAACCAATTGGGCGGCAAAGCGCGTTAGGATTTCATTGATTGGCTCGATTGAGGGCAGTGTGAAGAAGACATAGTCCTCGGGCAAATCAACAAAGGCTCCAAACTGAGGCTTTGCCGCAACCACGCCGGAGTAATCAACACCGCTCCGGTTTGGCAGCCAGCCCACGTTGTCCAGCATCCAGATTAGATGCTCAGGTTCATTGGCTGCGATGGCAAAATCCCAAGCCGCCGCCTGCGCCTCTTCCGAACCACCAGAAACATATAGGTTAACTGGAAGCGCTATAGAGCCACGGGGCAAGACCGCCGTCTTGTAGTTCAGGTCAGGTGCTTTCTTGGCCGTATCCCCGATCACCCAACTTTCGCGAATGAACATGGCAGTCTGTTCGCGCTGGAAGGCGGTTGAGTCTGCGGGCATCTCCACCGTCACGGTCTTTAAACCGCTCACAGCGTTGACGTATTGCTTCAATGCCGCTAACCCCTGTTCGTTGGCATAACCAGCACGATAGTTGTCACCCTCTTGCTCCAAAAGAGTACCGCCATACTGATGCAAGTTGATCCAGAACTTCTCAGCGATGCCACCGCCACCACCTGACAGGCGCAGAGACCATCCCGAAACAGTTGGGTTGCCGTCCGCATCCCGCTGCGTTAGCTTTGCAGCGTATTCGTCATACTCGTCCATCGTTGTTGGCGGGCCTTCAAGACCCGCTGCCGCCAGCATGTCGGTATTGTAGAACAATGCACCCTGACCTCGGAAAACTGGCACTCCATACACCGAACCGTTGACTGTAGCAGTCTCCTGAAAAAACGCCTCAAAATTCGAACCGTCATTCACAAAAGCAGTGACCCCTTCAGGTGCTGGCTGGATAAGATCGTTGACAATATAGCGGTTCGCCGTCGATCCGATCAGTTCCAGTACTGTCGCATCATCGAGGCCAGAGGATAGGCCCAAAGCAACGCGTTTTTCATGATCACGAAGACCAATGGGCTCAACGATTACGTTTAAATCAGGATACTTACCACTCAAGCTTTCAGCCACACGCTCATAATACTCGGTTAGTTCCGGGAAACCGCCCCAAATAACAACGTCCTGTGCGTTAGCCGTGAATGTCCCTGCAATCAGCAATCCTGCTGCAGACGTGAGGGCCCTACTTCGTATTGATTTAGTCATGACTTACCTCCTTGGGTTAAATAGATTTTAGTTGATCGAGTTTGTGCGGCCAAAACTCTGGCCATTTCGGCAGATTTGCATCCGGCCTCGGCCAAATGCTCCGCTGTCCTGGGCGCGACAGTGGCGCCCAATCCATAAAAACGATGTGCTTCGTCAATCTCATAGCCACCACGCAAGTAGTCGGCTTCCGGTGGGATGTAGCCTGGGTTGTCATCGGCATAAGCCAAAATGAACAAGGGATCTTTTTGGGCGAGACTCTCTCGGATCTCTAGGGCGGTTTCAGCAAAGATTTCACCCGGAAGAGCAACGATTCCAGCGCCTCCCCACTTCAGCGCGGTGACCCGTGCCCTTCGAGGGCTCAAGTCGCGCCCCATGTGCTTCTCGGCCCAATTTGCCCAGATCACTTCAATCGAGCTAATATCCTTCGCTGCCATGCGCCAGGACTTGGCCAATATTTTGGGCGCTTCATGTTCACGCTGTTCGAAACATATATCTCCAAAAGCCTCACTATGGCCAACATTGCCTGACACATCGGTAAGCCGCGCTTCGAGAACTGACTTGGCAATGCCAAACCCAATCTCCTTTGCCCTAGCGAAGCTTCGCTCGGGCGTCGCTAAGGGAGTAAGTGAGGCGGTCGCCGAATGGCCTGTGTTCACATCACCTGCGCATCCGGTGGCAAATATCGCAATTGCTCCAGGGAATGTAATCTCAAGTTCTTCACGCACGAAATGTGGATAGTCACCCGTCCAGTTCAGATTGTCGGCACCAAGTACGACTGGATGACAGGCGTAGGATACCAAAATGGCAATCGTCGAACCCTCCACACTCTCAAACCGCAAGACAGGAATGCCCGCATCCACAGGACCGTCCATTCGGCGGCGGTTACTCGCAAATCCCGGTTCCACACCGATACCGCCCAATAGGCGAGCAGGTTTTTGGTTGGTGATGGCGCGGTCCACCGCTTGTACTACCGCATCCTCAATCTTGAGAATGAAAGCTGGATCAGCCTCGGCAGACAATCGTCCTAGCATCGACACTGGTCCGCCGTGGGTATGCGTCGCTGTGATAGTTATAGCCTGATCCCGTAAGGCAATGCGCGCCCGAGCACGGGCGGACAAATCTGCATCGATCCCAATGACATCAACTGTGACAACTGCGGTATCGTCTACTACTAGGGCCCGCACGGTCAAGTCGTCATGGTAACCCACAGCCACTCCGGTGCGTGCAGCAAAGCCTGCCATCGCCAGGCCATTAGGCGGGGTGATGTCTATAACTGCTGCGCCAACCTGGATCATTGCATTACGCTTTCGCCGCCGAAAATGATGTCGCGAGGCTGGGCGGTACCTGTATCATAATCCAAGTCGAAAAGGATGAAATCTGCCCGTTTTCCAGGCTTCAAATCGACCGAACGGTTTAAGAATTGGGCTGGGTTTTTAGTTGCCATGGTAACAGCGACAGGAAATGGAAGTCCAGTTAAGATACTAAAATTACTAACAATTTTTAAAAGACTAAAACCGCTTCCCGCCAGAAATTGCGTTCCAGAAATCGAAACGCGTCCGTTGCCCGAGACTTCAACATCTCCACCAATGGGGGAGGTATATCGGCCAGGTGCCATGCCGGCGAATTTAACTGAGTCAGAGACTAGAACCACGCGCTCGGACCCCTTGGCCCGGATCATTACTTGCGCGGTTGAATTTGGTAGATGATGCCCATCTAGGATCAAACTTGCACTCAATCGATCCTCTGCAAGCTGAGCCCAGACCGCATTGGGGTGGCGCGGCAAAGTGGCTGCGAGGCCATTGCCCAGATGGGTTGACAGTCGAGCACCCGCATCTGCGGCTTGATAAATGTCTTCCTCGCTAGCGTCGGAGTGCCCGAGTGCAACAATCACGCCTCGCTTTGCAATCTCGCGTAGATAGTCAATGGCGCCATCAAGCTCGGGTGCGATGGTGATCATCGCAACCAACCCAGCCGCTGCTTCTTGCCAGCTTTCGAATTCCTCAATTGATGGCGAGCGTATGTGTTCCCTTGGATGTGCGCCGCGTGGTCCGTCTTTTGAAGAAATAGACGGACCTTCTATATGAACGCCCGCAATCATCTGGCGCGAATAGGGAAGCTTTTCAGCAGCCTCCTGAATGGCGTATAAACGTTGGCAGATATTGGCTTCATTGGCAGTTATAAGCGTTGGAAGATAAGCCGCAACACCCACCCGGCAAAGTGCTTCACTCAACGCCTCAACCTGGCCAGCGGACAGCTCACCATCATTGAGGTCATGACCATAGTAGCCATTCACCTGCAGATCTATCAGTCCCGGCGAGAATACGGGCAAACCTTCGGCCATGCAGGGTTCATCAGACTGGATCACCCCCGCTGCAACATTAATGGTCCGGCCCATACCAGTAAAGGGATCGACACCAGAATATGCCCTTGTCCCTCTCACAGCGCATGCACCCGTCCACGGAACCGGTCTAAAAACTGTCCATTTGCCTCATCGCCACCGGGCGCGTTTCCACTGCGCCAGATAGGAGGCTGCACTCCCATATCCCGCAGCTGAACAATGGTCCGGATCACTAGGGTATTCAATGCTGTTGCATTGGTGAACGTAGAAATAGCAGAAGTGTACTCGACCACACCCGGGATCGACAAAACCGCGTCGCCAATTGGCACCTTGGTATCGATCGCCACATCTACTAGATCGTGTAGGTTTTGTTTGGTTGGATGGCGTGCAGGATGGTCCATTTTTGTGTTCTGGGCATGATCCCTTGAACTTATCCCGATCAAGGTCACACCTTTTTCTCGTGCGGTCAGAGCCGCGTCAATCAAGGCCGAATTGATCCCATAGGCATTGACAAGTATCAGCAAATCACCTTCTTCAAGGCATTGATTTTCTATAACAATCTTTCCATATCCAGGCGTCCGCTCTATCGCCATAGACCGCAGTGCGCCGTTCGATAGTAGCGTCCCTTCGTCAAGGATGGCATTCATATGCATGAGGCCACCCGCACGAAAAAATAGCTCTTGCGTGGCCAGATTAGAATGACCGCCGGGACCAAAAACATGTACTAAGCGATCCTCAGCGATTTGCTTTGCCATCAGGCGTGCAGCAGAATCTAAATTGCTGCGCTCTTCCTTCTGAATACGCCGAATATGGTCTATGACGGTCTCAAGATAGGAGTCGCAAAACTCGTCAGCAGGGGTCACTTCTTCAATCATTTGGATCAGCCTCTGTATCGAGAAACAAGGTACAATTTGTATGCGTTCGTAGGATGCTCGCAGGGCAATCTGTCGAAAGTGGACCTGCGACTGCAGCCTTTAGTGCGGCCCGCTTGTGGGCCCCAGGGACGGTACAGAAAAGCGCATCCGCGTCCAGCAGTTGTGGGATCGTCAGCGTGACCGCCCTTACCGGAACCGCGTTGATTGATGCAAAGCAATCATCATCAACCTGCTGTTGGCGGCATATCGCATCCAGCTCGACCACCTTAACCGAAAGAGGGTCGTCAAAATCTGCAACTGGCGGATCGTTAAAGGCAATATGTCCGTTAACACCGATACCCAGACAAATGATATCGATTGGCGCTTCGGCTAGCTTGTCTGCATATGTTTGGCAAATCTCGTCTGGTGCACCAAAGGCAGGTATCCGATGAACCTCAGCAAACGGAACCTTCGAGAACAAATGACCTTCTAACCAATTTGCAAAACGCTGCGGCGCAGCGGCCGGCAGGCCAAGATAATCGTCCATATGAAAGGCAACAACTTGGTCCCACGGTAGGTTGGATATTGCGGTAAGAGCGTTCAACACTTCTGATTGACTGGGTGCAGCGGCGAAAACCATCCGAAAAGTGGGTTTCGAGCTCGCTGCATGTCGCATCGCGGAAGCAATAGCGTTTGCAGCAGCAACAGCCATAATCGACCGACTTTTAAAGACCAATGCATCGGCTTTCCCAAACGTTATCCGTCGGACTACATCAGCCGGTTCAAAAGTTTTGATAGACTCAATCATAGGCGATCTAACCCTAATTTTAGTCGAACCGTCTCATGCAATCGATTGCATGTCAATAAAATACTCACCAGTAGTCGGAGAGAAGCTTGTTATCATTTACTTTTGTGAGGCCCTGCCGTGTTGCGAAGCAGCAGATCAGTGTCAAGAACTAAGCGCGTATCAGGGGAAAGGCCTGACAAAAGTGTCGAAATCAACATTTCAACCGCCTTCTGTCCAGCATTTGCCGAGGGGCTCGACACCGTTGTCAACCGAGGAAACCCCATGACATCATCACATCCAATCACGCTAAAATCGCGAGGAACATTAACATCCCTTTCTTCTAGCCCCTGGCAGATCCCCTGCGCCAGCACGTCGTCGAAAGCTATACAGGCGCTTGCCCCCACTGCCAATAACTCATCAACTACGCTGATACCTGATGAAAAGGACGCTGTCCCAGCGGACACCACGTTAAGCTTGATTTTCAGAGCCTTTGCGGCCTCTTCAACCGACATCCGTCTTTGTTCATTGGACCACGAATGGGGTGGACCGCTGACATAGACAACATGTGTGTGTCCAAGAGTGGCCAAATGTTTAACGGCCTCCGCCATTCCCAGGCCTGCGTCAATCAAGACACGCGGAATCCCTAGGATATCTCGGTTAATTAGTACGAGGGGAATAATTCTGGCCAAGCTCTCGATCGTCGCTTGATCGGAACGCGGGGAGGCCAGAACCGCCCCAGAAACCTGGTCCGAAAACCGCAATAACAGATCTTCCTCATGGCTCGGGTCTTCATCGGCATTACCAATGAAGACGCAGTAACCAAGCTTGGCTGCCTCTTTCTGAACCGCAAGCGCAATCGGTGGCATGAAAGGATTGGTCAAATCGGGTACAATAAGCGCAATGTTCTCGTTCCGGCCAGTGCGTAAGGCTCGTGCCGCCGAGTTTGGAGAATACCCAAGCCTCCGTGCGACCGATTTTACCCTAAGGACAGTCTTCTCGCGAAGTAACCCCGGCTGGTTGAAGACACGCGAAACAGTCGAACGATCTACCCCAGCCTCGCGCGCAACTTCCTGTATTGTCACACGCGGCAATTTTGTATTTTGTGACTCCATAGGTTCATCTGCCAAGCATCTCTCCAAATAGCAAGGCTCATTTGAGGATTGGGTTTAAATGAGGGAAAACTATCAAAACACTAATAGTACTTCATCAAACTTAAGGCATTTAAACACCAGCTTGTGCGCTCTGGCATCCTGCCTAAAGCACTTGCATCCCGCTGGAGGTACATCTAGCCTAATTGTTTTTGGTTAATTTCGGGCCAAAGATGACTAATAATTTTACGCTGTACGATAGTTTGGGAGACTTGTCTTGCTTTCGTTAGATCCCATAATACGCAGGGCACGGATGTTTAGTGGGCTTGTCATATTTTTGTATGTGACCAAGTCAACCTCTGTGCTTAACTACAAAGCATGATTATTAGATTGGTCTTGAAGATATGCATCGTGGTGGTGGCACTGGTTGGAGATAAAATTTATACAAACGTTGAAATAATTATATGACTAACAAAGCACAAGTGATTTATAAGCTTGGAGCACCCTCTGTTATGCAATGGAAGGTATGGAATGTGCCAGAACTCAAAGCAGGCGAGGTAAGGCTGCGTCATACAGCTATTGGCGTTAACTTTGCTGATACTTATCATAGAAGTAGTATTTCACACCCTTGGATTGTTCCTGATCCTCAAGTAAAAACTGTAGCTAACGCAGTTGCGGTATCAATCAGTGCTGATGCTAAGATGCAGGTGCTAAAAGATACGCTTTAACAAGCGTTACCTTTACAGACTAAAAAAACTCCTCAAACACTAAACTGATCCAGTAGCGCAGCTTCAGCGCAATACTGATATTTTTAATAATACATACAAAGAACAAAAGCTTGATGCTCTGAATAGAGTAGTGACACTTATTGAAGTGCGGATACAGTCACCACATATAACTTTTGGAATAATTGTATAAGCTTATGTAGCTTGGTTCTTGCTGGCTTTGTAAATTTCACCCTAGAAGCTTGTTGAAAGTTTTAGCCTCTAATATTACCAACGCATCGGGCCTGTACTTATGGTGTCATTGTTTTGCATAGATTTATTCCTTTGTACGTTTAGGGACATGAGTTTTGCATATCATGTTTAAGAAGCCAGAACAGCACAAATAGTGGCTGTGGAGAAGCTGTATTCAAGCTAAAGCATGGCGTTAAACAAACTGCCGAATACCAATCTAGCTTGGGTACTTTTAGGCTTCAGCTATGGGTGATTCACCATGGGTAGTAGACCCACCAGTGAGGCTTATATGGAGTCTCAGGGGTACTCTGGAGTGCAAGTTAGGCAAAGAGACCGTTATAATCTTGATCCAAACTTAGCGAAGTGCTTTGGTATATAAAAAGTGAGGATCAACTATGACTAAACACTCTGGTGGTTGCCTGTGTGGCATTGTTCGCTTTGAACTTAGCACAAACCCTGAAATAGTTTATGGCTGTCATTGTCGGTTTTGTAAGAAATCTACTGGGACTGCATTTAGGTCAGGCATGAGGTGTAAAAAAGAAAACGTCACATTCAACGATGCTGAGTTAAAAACTTACATTTACACTAGCCCTGAACACGGAAGGTCAATAAATGTACATTTCTGTCCTATCTGCGCTACCACTGTTAAAGCTACAACAGACCGTTTCCCTGAAGCTCAAGTTATGATGCTAGGCACTTTAGATGATCTATCTGCAATAAATGTTGAGATGCATATGTTCGCCGATGAGGAAATGAAATGGGTTTCATTTGGTGAAGCAGATAACGTCTACGCAAAGAACCGCCTTAACGCTGATGGATCACCTGCTACACCAATAGAGGTTTAGAGCTGCCTAGCTGGCGCGTTTCCAAGGGCCGAAGTCTTTGCCACCTTCAACGATTTCATACA
>JAQWKM010000201.1 GCA_029247845.1 Paracoccaceae bacterium
CCGCGGCGAGACGGCTGCAGCTCTTGGTGCGGCATATGCGGCCTATCATGTCTGAAATATTGCGGGATATAATTGCTCGCAATAATGCGGGCGAGTGCATCGCCATTCCTTCCGTTTGCTCTGCAAATCCAGAGGTTATAAGCGCCTCCCCGCAACTCGCTTCGAGTCTGAACCGACCACTGGTAATTGATGCAACTTCAAACCAAGTCAATCAGTTTGGAGGTTACACAGGGATGGATGCACAGGCAATACAACCGTGTCAGGCCGCACCATGCCCTAAACATGAAAACACCTGTCCCAGAAACCTTATTAGAGAATACAAAAATGAATGGGCGAATAGAGGGGGCTAGACTCAAGGCTAAACAATAAATAAGTGAGTTTAATCAATAAAGCTATGACAACATTGTGAAGCATGGGTTGGCTGGCAAATAGAGCAATAATATCTCGGACAGTTTGGTCTCTCTTAAGAGCAACACTTTTGTACTATTTGTAGAAGAGGATAATTAATAATGTTAGGAGCAGTTTGGTCGGTGGTTAGATTTAAAGTCAAAGATGGACACGAAGACGATTTTATTGAATCTCACGACAATTTTATTGCTGGTTTATCAGGCATAAGGTCGTTTAAGGTTATCCAGCTAGACGATAATGAATTTGTTCATCTAAATGAATACCATGATATAGATGCTGCTGTAGAAATGCAAATATATGGACTAACTTGGCTTGATAGTGTTACGCATCTTTTAGAGTTTTATGGTGAGGAGCGTACGCAAGCATATTCAGGTTTTGTGGTTAAAGATTATAAAAGCTAATTCACCATCGACAGGGTTACCACTCATGACGTTCAAAGACTAAGCCCGCTCGGACCACCCTGCTAGCAATGGCGAGTGGGGTAAATTATTAAGCGCCTGAATTAGAGCTATGCCAGTAATCCGATGCTTGTTCTCATTTGTTTCATGGCACAATAAGCTGCACTATTGTTTAACCTGTCGAATAGTTCATAGTGCGGTTAGTTCTGTGAATGGAAAAGATTGGCCAAATACTTGAACGACAACTCAACTTTTCTTAGCATCTGGAAATACCCAAAGTGACAATTTACTTTATTAGACACGCTCAATCAACCTTTAATGCGGTTTACGACCCAAACAAGCCAGACCCCATGATGTTCGATTCACCTATCACAGCTCTTGGAGAAACTCAGGCGCAGAAGGCTCGGAGCGAAGTCAAACAACTTGATCTTATAAACGTCATTGTTTCGCCGTTCACTAGAACATTGCAAACGGCCCAATTGATTTTTGGAAACAGGTTGCCCTTTCAGATTAATTCTGCAGTGCGAGAGCAACTCTGCAACAGCTGCGATGTAGGAAGTCCGCCTCACAAACTTGCTAGAGATTACCCCCATCTTGACTTTGATCATCTAGATGATTGCTGGTGGCATGACGGAGAAAAAGACCACCGTGGGATCTCAGTTGAGCCCGAAGAGGTTTTGCTGGAAAGGGCGAACAAGTTCGTCGACTTTCTCAAGCGCGAAAGTATCCACTCCACGGCAATTGTCTCTCACGGTAACTTCATTCGTGCGCTGACCGGAATTAAACCCCAGAACTGTCAAGTGATAAAATTCGACCCTCGGTAGTATGGGTAAGCCGTTACTTGGCCAATCGTTTCTGTCCTATGACCAAAGGCCTCGCCATGGATCGCCCATGCTTCTGCACGGGCAACGCGCCACATACCACGGTCAGAGGTTACTTAGCCAAATCACCTAACCGTCAGACCGCAAGGTCCAAATGAGGGACTCCGGATCAAGGGCCCACCATACGCCTCGGACCTTTGGCCTTTAGTGTTGGGCGCATGGGTTAAATGAGGGCAGGAATTTCGCGTCGCTCATATAAATTTCACTTTCTCTCTCAAAACTGATCAGTGGCATCTAAAATAAAAAAAGCTCTGATAAAGCTAAAAATGTACTATCAATTTTTATACTAAAAATTTTCAGTATCATGATCATTTGTTTTGCTCAATGTGAGGGATTTTTCTTTGTCTTTTAGCAAAAAAGGTATGACACAATTCTACTACTTTTTACAAATCCAATATGAATAATTAGAAAGTACTTCTTCGCCAAAAGTTGCAAAAATTTTTTACGAGATGAAGACTTACCCCAACGCCGTTGAGTTTAAATTCGTATACTATCTATGACAAACTGGATCGTGGACCTCTTGGTTAGCTGCAAGGAGCCCAGTGGAATTTTTGATAAGGGACGTACTAAAACTACTTGAAAGAGTACATAGAGTAACGCTAAACGCATGTAAGATATACGACGTTGCTCTCAGAGGTTTAATAGATATATTGGTGCCAACTAAGTGTCACAGCCCAAGGCCTAGTTTTTGCAATTACCTCTATGCATTCAGTGAATTTATATTTCCATTAATATGTTTTTGGGCTTATGCATTCGTGCCTGCCCAATAGTTTGCAGAATAATTAAACTGATGTGATGGAGGCAACTAAACGTGGAGCTCAACACGCGAATGCTGAGATAAGTTGAAATTAATAGAACCATGTCGAAACACCTCTTCATGGAATGCCACCTGATCATGGTCATCAAACGCCGTGCACCTCTGCTTAAGCATAGGAGTTCCACGACTAATACTAAATGTTTCTGCCAGTTCTTCAGTTGCAAAAATAGGGCTGATGTCTTCGTGGGCGGTTGACCAATTCAGTTGAAAACGATCCTTCAAAATTCTTAAAATAGACTGCCCTGGCCCACTTTCAGGAAAGTCACCTGAACTGACATTGTGCAAAAAAGAAGATAGGGCATAAGTCATGACTAGAGCTGTTGCTTTATCATCGACAAGACGTAATCGGATAATACGGGTCACTGAAAAATTTTGCATTTCAGACGGTAGAGAAGCCAATCTTGAACTATTTGCGGAAAAATGCTCTATCGAGATTAGCTTTGAGGTTGGGTCTTTTCCAACTTGTAGCACTGCATCGGTAAAGGATGTCAGACAGTTATCTGTCACTGGCGAAAGCGTTAGCACACGATAGCCACTTCCTTGGCGGCTTTCCAGATATCCGTCCTGCACAAGCATATCTAGTGAACGCCGGATAGTAACCCGGCTGCACTGAAAATTGTTTGCTAACTCGACTTCTGTAGGAATTCTGCCTCCTACCGAATATCTACCATCTTTAAGCCTCGCCAAAATCACTCGATAGACTTGTTGGTATTTTGGCATATCAGCAATTTTTTCCATTAAGCGCAGCCGATCCGTTTCTAACAATTATGTTCAAGCAATCCAAACACTTTTAGTCTGTGAGTAAAGCGAGATTGCTTCACGACCCATTTCTCGCCCATAGCCTGATTGTTTGAACCCACCAAACGGTGATGCAGCGTCAGTTTCGCCCCAACAATTCACCCATACTGTTCCAGCTAACAAGCTATCTGCAATCCGCCTTACGCGGCTGATGTCTCGTGACCACAGCCCAGCGGCAAGGCCAAAATCACTATTGTTCGCACGCTTCAGTACATCTGCATCGTCCTCAAAGGATAAAACAGATAGGACAGGCCCAAACACTTCCTGACGAGCTATTTCCATCTCATCGCTTACATTTCCGACGATTGTGGGAGGAACGAACCAACCGTCTCGCTCATCTTTAACTCCACCGGCCAGCACTTCCGCACCTTCATCCTTTGCACGTTCTAAAAAACCAAATATTCTTTTCATCTGACTTTCACTTATCACTGGGCCCAGATCATTTCCAGGATCTTCCATACCCGCGCCCATCTTAAGACTATTCGCTAATTTAATTAAACCTTCTGTTACTTTTTCATGAATTTTGGAATGCACATAAAGTCGTGATCCGGCAGTGCAGCTTTGCCCATTATTGCTAAAATTTGCCCAAAAAGAACCTGATATTGCGCTTTCTAGATGCGCATCCTCAAAAATAATATTTGCTGCTTTGCCACCAAGTTCTAGAGATACCTTTTTTAGGTTCCCAATTGATGCCTTGACAATCTTCCGACCAGTTTGTGTACTTCCAGTAAAGCCAACTTTGTCTACATCGTGATGCAATGCCAGTGCATTACCCGCTTCATGACCATAGCCAGGCGTAACATTGAGAACGCCTTCAGGGAACCCAGCCTCAAGTGCCAAATCTGCTAAGTAAAGCACTGACAATGGTGTCTCTTCCGAGGGTTTAAGTATAACAGTATTTCCAGCAGCCAGCGCGGGAGCAAGTTTCCATGATGCCATAAGCAGGGGATAATTCCATGGCGTTATCAACCCACAGACGCCAAGAGGTTGAACCTTTGTATAATTCAAACGGTCAGGAATATTAACGGGGATAGTGGACCCTTCAATCTTATCAGGCCAGCCCGCAAAATAACGAAAATGGCGGGCGGAATAGATCGCGTCAACATCCCTTGCAATCGCAACGGGCTTGCCATTATCTAGTGCATCGAGTTGTCCAAAAATCGCAGCATTCTTTTCGATCAGATCAGCTAATCGCCAGATTATACGACTGCGCTGGTCAGGACCCATGCAGCCCCAAGGACCCGAATGAAAAGCCTGACGTGCTACCCCAACAGCAAGGTCGATTTCGTTTTCACTGGCGCAGGCAACTGATGTTAAAAGTTCTCCACTTGACGGATTAATGACGTGCAGCGTCTTTTTTGTATCTACATGCTTAGCACCAATCCGAAGTCCTTGACGTTGCGCCAAAAAACCTTCTACTTCTTGTAACATGGGAAACGTTTTCATTTTTTAAAAACCTTGATGAGTTAGTTTTTTTGCTTTTTCGATTTCAAAATTTCGTAATACACGGCGATTAATTTTGCCGGAGGATGTCATCTGAAATCCCTCAACAAAGTCAATCTCTCGAGGCGCCTTGTATGCTGCCAGCCGAGTTCGAACATGCTGTATCAGATTTTCTTTAAGCGCCTCTGTTTCTAAGGCGCCTGCCTGCAATTTCACCAAAGCCTTTACTATTTCCCCCCTTGCACTGTCCGGCTTGCCTATAACTGCAACTTCGGCAACATCAGAATGGGCTATTAGGCACTCTTCTATTTCTGCAGGGCCAATACGGAAGCCAGACGATTTGATTAAATCATCCAGTCTACCTTTATACCAAAAATAACCATCGGCGTCACGTACTGCTAGATCATTGGTGCGCAGAAAGGAACCCAAGCACATTTCCGCATCTTTTTCTAAATTATTTAGGTAACCTAAAAACCGCGTTGGCGCATCTGCCACGGTAACAATTTCGCCCGGAGTTCCATCAGGAACTTCTTTTCCGTCCATATCGACCAACCGCACATCGTGACCAGGATAAGCGCGACCCATCGACCCAGGACGACGGGGAAATATCTGGGCGCAATTTCCAATTAGGTGATTAACTTCTGTCATACCATAAAACTCGTTACAGACAACTTTGAGACTATCTTCTGTCCATGTTAGTGTTTCAGCTGCAAGTGCTTCGCCGCCAGTACAAATGACACGCAGTGCTAAATCATATTTACTAAGTGGCAAGCTTGTCTGTGCCAATCGCTTAATCGCAGTGGGAGCTAAAAACGTATGCGTAACTTTATGCCTTTCGAGAAATCTATAGGCGCTTTCGACCTGAAATTTCGCAAGCGATGTGGCGATTGGTCGACCGGCCATCCATGCTGGAAACACCATATCCAATAAGCCCCCAACCCAAGCCCAGTCAGAAGGGGACCAAAACACAGCATCTTCGTCATCCATAGAAAGGTTGAAAAACAGATTAATTGACGGTGTATACGATGCGAGAACCCGATGACCATGCTGAATGCCCTTAGGCTTGCCAGTAGAACCAGATGTATACATCAACAACGCAGGATCATCCGCGCCTGTAAAGTCAGGCTGAAAACCATCGGCTCTTGTTTCTAAAATAGCTTCTAGGGAAAGCTCATCTTCGTTAGCCATACGGAGTATAACATGCCGCAAGTGTGGAAAAAGACTTGACCGCTCATCGCGAAGAATCTGCCAGGCCTCGGGCGATGTAATAAGTATTTTTAACTGACAGTCACCCATGGCGTGAGCCAATGTTTCAGGTCCGTAAAGCTGTGACAAAGTGACCGCTGTTCCGCCGATTTTGCAAACCGCCATGTGGGCGACTGCAGTGTCCGGATGCTGACCTGTATGCAAGCCAATCAAATCACCACGCCCATAACCTAGAGACCTAAGACCAGCGGCCAAGCGAGTGGAACTTTCTTCTACATCAGCGAAACTGTACCGCTCAACTGATCCGTCTGGAGCCTCATAGATAAGTGCCGTTCGCCCGCGGCTTTCTGGTCCTAGATGCCTGCCAAGTGTCGCATTATAGATGTTATAATCTGCTGGCCATTTAATTCGCAAACCGCCGGTATTATGCGCTTTTGGGCCACCGTGTTCCAGTAGGAGTTCAGATTGCTGATCTGGATCAATGAAAAGGCCGTAGTCCAAAGTCATGAAACACCTTCAAGTGGGCCAATAACCATCCTTGGCACACCTCCATCAGAAAATTTGTACGGCATCAATTGGCCGTGCGTTTGCCCCAGATCTATCCCTTCAAGCGCAACCACAACTGAAGTATCTGAGCCAATAAAGCGTACAAGAGCAAAGCTTCCGTCAGCTCCATCGGTTCGGCTTTCAAGCACAGCTATCCCAGATAAAGGGTGCCACCGGCCACTATTTTGACCACATCGACACGTTCTCTCCGGGGCAAAGCTTGCACTGTCGCAGGCAGAACACTGCCAAGCCAAAGCCGAGCCTTGATGCAATGCTTCAACCCAAGGGTTAAGCCAGCCAGAATTTAGTTCATATTCTAGCGAAATATTGTGATTGATCATGGTGCATCTCTCCGTGCAAGAATGGTGATGGCTGCCGTTGTGCATAGACCCCCGTGGGTGTCTGCCAACGCATAAGGTGGTGGCGACTGGGGCTGTAAAGTGGACCAATGCCGACCTTCCAAAAATAATGCGCAACCGGCAGTCTGCCCGACACCAATTGCCCCGGCAGGTGCGCCTTGTCCCATTAATCCGCCAGATAAATTTACCGGGATGCGCCCATTAGCACCAAAAGTATTTTCTGCGATGTCTTTTGCAATATTTTCGGACAAACCAAGTGCAGCCAATCCTTGTAGATGAGCACCAGCATAGGCATCATAAAGTTCAACCAATCCAATATCCTTAGGCGTCAGATCTGCATCTGAGCAGGCACGCGCCATTGCAATAGTTTTGGCCGAAAACTGGCCCTTTATTTGGCGTGCGCCAAGCCTGACGTGATCACTGGCGCCGCCAATGCCTTTGATCCAAGGCGCGGTTGCACGATAAGATGGAACTGCACTAGATTCAGAAATTATAAGCGCCGCAGCGCCATCGCTGAGGGGCGAACAATGAAGCCTTCGGTAAGGGTTTGCGATCATTGGCGAAGCGTCAATTTCCTGCTCTGTATGAAGTAGACCCAAATGCGCTTTCAGATTGGCAAAAGCATTTTTTCGATTAGCAATTGTCACTGCTGCAAGATGCCGGTCGGTAAGGCTGTGCTCTGCCATAAACTGTTGGGCTGACAAGGCATAGAGTACAGTTGAACTGGCACCAGTCATACCGTCCGTCCAAGCATCAAAAGAGAAACCATATAGTTCTTTTATTTTTTCGGATGACAGATTAGACGCAGAGGGGTCGTAGCCTACAACGGCAACATGGCGCGCCTGCCCCGCGCGGATCGCATTGACTGCAGCATGCACGGCAATTTGTCCCGACGCTCCCCCGCCTTCCGCACGAATAGTTGCAGTGCCAACTAGCCCAAGATCACTGGCCAATACAGCAGATGGATTGAGCTGCAATGTAAAAAAGTCACTTTCACTGGATACGACGAGAAGATCGATGTCCGATCGATCAAGGGTGCTCATCTTTAAAGCGTCTTGAAATGCATCATGTACCCAATCCCGAAAAGATGACCCATCTTTTCGACGGTTATAATCTGTCAGGGCAGCGCCAGTAATAGTTACCAACGTGTGATCCTTTTTTCAACAATACCTATCTTTACACTGACTGATTAAATTGGTATCTACAAGTTTGTTTTATAGAAACTTTTCTGATACATAGAAAATTAAGTTTCGACAGGTACAGGTTGAGAGCTCCACTCAATACGATACATTTTATCTTGGTCGGTTCTTTTTTCCTTATAGATCCCTTTTGAGGTGAAGCAACTTAATCCCTAACCTGAGCATTAGTTTTATTCTATAAAAGTCTTTATATAATTGAATTTTATAATAGCTTTAATCAAGAATTTTGGTAACTTCCCAGCATGTTTGGATGCTCTGGTGGCATGAAACGGGTATTCACGCGAGGCACATTTCTGCGATCAATTGATCTGGTGATTTCATCAGGGTTTCGATGACAGACCAACTTTGCTTGCGCGCGGTACATGTCACGGTGCGCAAGCTACAGAATGTCTCTGCCCCCTGCATGGCCCTGAAGCATCCTGAAACCTTTTGACGCACTTTGCCCATACGCAGATCCCGTTCGGCCTCATTATTGGTGAAGGGAGCGTTGGGGTCGGTCAGAAAGCGCATAACCTCGGCCTTCCTCTTTTGCAGTCGCAGCGCAAGATTGTGGCCGGTACGGCGTTTGGGTCGCCCACGGCGCTTTTTGGTATCAGGGTTGATCTGGAGAGGTGGTTGGGCCTCGTGAAAAGTCACCGCGTCGGTGAGAATTTCATCGTAGCGCTGCAGAATATCGGCCATAGCATCGATATCAATTGGGAGGCTGTCTGTTTGAGGGCTGTCGGCCAAAGCTTTGGCTTCAAACAGAAGGGGCTTCATGGCCGATGCCCAGGCCTCTTTCTCAATCTCGATCAATGC
>JAQWKM010000005.1 GCA_029247845.1 Paracoccaceae bacterium
AATGATCTTTTTACTTCTTACCGGTGCTCTGGGAACGCTTATTATTGTTTTCAAAGGGTCTTGGGAACAATTGATAAACCTCAATATGTCCTATGGTGAAATGACATTCTTTTCCGGGACAATTGCACATGCCGCATTTGTCATACTCATCCCCAAAGTCCGCAGGCAAGAACCGGCAATTTTTATCTCTTTTGCCAGCATGCTGGCGGCCAGCGGACTTATATTGTTAATTTTTCCTGTCCAGATCTCGGCAACAGATTGGCTAAATCTACCGAACGAAGTTTATCTCTCGATTATATATCTAGGTGTCTTTGCAACCATTATCACTTTTACCCTGCTGACCTTTGCCTCATCCCAGCTACACAGCGGAAATATGACAGCCTATACATTCATGACGCCGTTTTGGGTAACACTTATTGAATTTGGATTTTTTGGCACCACCTTGGAATACTATTTTTTCCAAGGCGGTGCATTATTATTCATAAGCCTATTCTTACTTTTGAGACTATCACCAAAAGTACTGACAGGCCAAATGCGACAATAGCGCTTAGTAGCGAATTACAAAAGGCTACTTAGCCAGCCGATGCCAGCCCCAGTCGGATAATGTCATTGCTGAATGTCTGTGGATCAGTCGGTAATTCCCCATCCAATATTTTGGCCTGCTCTAAGAGAACTCGGCACAAAGAAGCTTTGATGTCTTCATCTTTGATCGACCCCAAGTTTTTGATTAATTCATGTCCCAAATTGATTTCCAAAACCTTTTTTCCACCTTCAAAATTGGGATTTTGAGCCTTTAGAATGCGTTCTAGGTTAAAATCAAGCCCGGCAGTCCCTGCAACCAACCGAACAGGGCTTTGCCTTAATGTGGCGGATGCTTTCACATCCTCTAAGAGGTCTGACAAATGCGCCTTAAAGACTGCAATTATTTCGCTTTCATTGGCTTTTTCTTGATTTTCGCCCTCTGCATCTTGGCTTCCAATTCCGTCGATATCGTATTGATCGCGCACAATTGAAACAAAGTTAAACTCTTTAAACTTGCCCATTTGTGACATCCAGAAAGTATCGATCGGATCCGTCATCAGCAAAACGTCGATCCCCCGAGCCTGAAAGCCTTCTAGATGGGCACTTTGCTTGGCTTGATCCAAAGAGTCTGCTGCAAGATAGTAGATATCTTTTTGCTCTGCCGCAAAGGCGTCGACATAGCCTTGCAAAGTTATATTTGCATCCGCCGTGCTGGAGAATACACGAGTTATGTCTGCAACCTTATCACGATTTTCAATGTCCTCATATAGGCCTTCCTTGAGCACTTTGCCAAACTGCTCCCAAAAAGCATCATAGGCTTTTGGATCTTTTTTCATTGCCTTTTTAAGTTCGGAAATCACACGTTTGGTAATCGCCTTCTTAATCTTGCTTACAAATGGGCTGGACTGGATAAGCTCTCGACTGACATTTAGATCAAGGCTCGATGTATCCAGCACACCTTGGACAAACCTCAGCCATTTTGGCAGGATAGCATCCAAGTCATTGGTAATAAAAACTCTGTTTATATATAGATTAAGCTTTGATTTACGCTCGGGATCAAACAGATCAAAGGGCGCACTCGACGGTACAAAGAGCAAATTAGTAAATTCCAAAGTGCCTTCGGATCTATTGTGGAGTGTGATAAACGGATCATCATACGCTCCGAATTGGGATTGATAGAAGCCTTTGTATTCCGCTTCAGTGATGTCCTTACTGGAGCGTGTCCAAAGTGCTTCGGCCGAATTAACCTGTTCTCGCTGACCGTCTTTATCTACGATGTGAATACCAACCGAAATATGATCTGAATACTTCTTAATGATCGCCTTTACCTTGTCTGCAACCGCATAGTCTTTTGCATCTTTTTTTAAATGCAGGCGCACTAGGGTACCTGTATCTAAGTTCTCGTCACTTGCCGCGATTTCATATCCAGTTTGACCGTCACTTGTCCAAAGGAATACGTCTGTCGTTCCAGCTTTGCGCGTTAGAACTTCGACGGAGTCCGCGACCATAAACGCAGAATAAAACCCCACGCCAAACTTTCCAATCAAGTTGCTAGCAGCATCTTTGTCGCCTTTTGCTTTTTCCAACTGATCTAGAAAAGACGCCGTGCCAGATTTAGCAAGCGTGCCAAGCGTTTCAGACAATTCAGCATCGTTAAGACCAATACCAGAGTCCTGAATTTCCAGTATTTTCTTTTTTGTGTCAAAGCGCAAAATAATGCTGTCGTCTAAGGGATTTAGTAAAGCGGGCTCTGTCAGCCCAAGATATTTGCGCTTTTGGATCGCATCAGATGCGTTTGACAGCAATTCTCGTAAGAATATCTCTCGGTCAGAATAAAGCGAATTAATGACGATATTTAGAATTTTGCCTGTGTCAGCTTCGAAATTTTTAAATATTTTGCTCATTGGTCCCTCCGTTATAGCGGCAGATATGGATTACTGAAAACAATTCAAGAAGGAAAGAGCCAGATAAGGTTCTAAATAACAAATAATTGACCATTTAAACAAAAATATAGCCACGAGCACATAGGTGGTCGTTGACATTGTGGATCTATACCAGATGTGTGTGTATCCCAAATTCTAGTACGGACATTTCCAAGATCCTGCAGTAACCAATGCCCTCTCTTTTTGGTCGGCCTCATAAACCGTTCAATAGGCCCCCTATTCTGTCTTAGATAGCTGTCGTTTACCCTAAAGTCAGAAGATCTATTCTGATCAAATATTGGATTTCACAGGGAGGACATGTTTGGTAGCAGATTGACAGTTATTTTACCAGATCACATCAAGAGTTTGGTAAGTTTCACAAAATATATAAAGGCTTTATGATACTTCCGGATTCACTTTATTTTTCAAATTATATCATTAGTCTACTACTATGTAGTAAAGTACTTCCTATGGGAATTTACATTTCTGAAATTATCAATTATCTTTATTGCTTGCATTAGTTGCCACAGCGCGCAAAAACACAAGGGGCTTAACCTGAGTAATCCAATACCAAAATACTTTGATCATCACGATAAAACTATCCGATACATTGAATGGACTGCTATAAGATTCCTACGTTTCAATAAAGACTATCGGCTGATGTACTGGACCTATCCTGACTACGAACGAAGCTATAGGCTTTGGCAGGATCACTTTGCAGATGAAACAAAATCGAAACCCAAAAACATCAAACAAAAACTTTACTTGCGCATCGTCAATCGCGAACTCACGTCGTTAAACGATGTCTATGTAGAATTGCGAAACCTCACTAAACCCAAGCACAGAGGTAAAGCTCTAAAACATCTAAAGCAAAAAACGGCTCAAAGGTCCTATGTAAAAGAGAGAGACGGCAAAGCATTCATAGACAACGATGCCCTTATTTCATCTGCGAAATATACGGCACAAGAGCTGGCATTTACAAACGTAAATCGCAAAAAAATTGCCGCTAAAGCGCGGGATCTTGTTCTGATCCACGGCGCACAAGAAGATCTGAATGAAGACCAGACAAACAACTTGGTTGACCTAATTAACCGTCGCATAGTCAAATTTGAAGCTATGGACCGGGTGGAAGCTATTATTATAAAGAAACGTGATAAAAACTTGTTGTTTCTCTGGGTTAATATAAAGCTCCACTACCTCGTAGGAGACACGATGGTTAAATCTCAAACTGAATGGAGCCAGTTTGTCGGATGCCGAAACGCAATCATTCCTAAGCTGTTTAAAGACCTGATTAAACTTGGAGCGCTTCAGCAAATCCAGAAAGGCAAACAAGGCTCAACAAGTGGAAGAGCAAGCAGCTATACGCGGGTTTTATAGATCCTTCAGTACCCGTGGAAGACCAATTCACAAAGCTACGTCTTTTCAATGATCCCAATATTCTCAAAATCAATACTGATTGGCTCGTCGGTCAAAAGGTAGGGATATCTGTTATCCTCCAACGAACCTAGGCTAATTGAGTCGACTCTGTCCCAACGATGCCCTTCTTCCGATTTCGTCTTGGTTCCAAATTTTCGAAGGTATTCGTATGGCTGATTGATACCGTCACTCGCACAACCTTTTTTAAATTCTTCATCCATCTTAACTTTGATCACTTTATAAAGATTATACTCTTTCCGACCACCGGAAAAATCTCTTGCACTTAAGCTACTATGACCATCTAAATCGTTGGGCCGAAATCTATTCCATAAATCAAAATTCTCTACGGATCCAAAATCTTTGAGAATTTGGGCTTCACTAATTTCTAATTCTGTTTGAAGGGTCAAACTAACTTCATATCCGACAGTAATCTTCATCAGGCTGCGTCTTTTAAGCAATTAAAATTAAGGTATTTTCAAATATCACAGGCATCATCCAGTTTATATAGAAATTTGTCATTCATTCGTGTTAAATCTTCATCAAGTGTTAAATCAGATTCCTGCACTCATTTCAGTGCAGAGATCATATATTTGTCATTAGTAGAACTTCCAAGTGTATTATAATTTTTATTAACAGAGTCAATTCGATCAAATTCCATTTGAAACTTTTGTTGTTTCTTTAATTTAGCTTGTTCTTCTTCTCTTCTGGATACATCAATTAATTTTAGTGTCATTAATCCATCTTTTAAACATTATTGGAATGTATATTTAGGTCGTTCAAACCTTTTACTATCCATTCGTAATCTCGTTGCATTTGTTGATCAGAATAGATGTTATCAAACCCATTTGGTCTTGGATTCTCACTAAATTCATCAACAATGAAATTATCTTCAATAAACTTCTGGTAAAAATAATCATCTTCCAGTTTCATGTCTTTATTCCTTTCTAATATAGTTTTTGAAGTGTTTAATTTTCTACTTCTTGTTCGATTATTTTAAGACTATAAACTTCAGTCTTTCATAATATCTATTGGTGCATATCCTACCATCAGTAAAATATTACCAACTGCATCGACCCAGCGGCTGATAACGTTTCCTTTACCTTCAGTGGCTGTTTTTCGTCCCACAATTCACTGAGGTCAATTCTTACTACCTGACCCAAGGTATGTTCGATGTATCAAACAGAGAACATCAACGATCTCTTATACTTTATTTATAAAAGTCAGAGCCCTCAGAATTGCTTTTGATGGAAAATATGCAAATTAATTTTGATAACTAAATTGGTGGTCCTGTAGTCTATATGTGTGATGGCGACCCCTGCAGGACTCGAACCTGCTGCCCTCAGTTTAGGAAACTGATGCTCTATCCAGATGAGCTAAGGGGTCGTAGGGTCTTTCTAAACTGAAACGTTAATTTTTAAAACTATTAAAAGGGATATACTTTTTCAGTTGCAGTTGTTTTGCTACGTCTTCTATCACCAATATGACCTGCAATTTCTTCGGTGTTTCAGTGCCCATAGTATTTTGTGATCATTTCAACAGAACTACCCATTTTTGTAGATAGTATGAATACATTTGCATTCTGTTTTTATATTTGATTTGCCGCATAATAGCGTCGACATGAGTACACTGCTCTATCTCCATTGATACCCTGTTTAGGAATTCCAACAAACTTAATCATCGAATTAAATGCAGTTTTGAATGATTGGATTGGACCTTTACCTCTGCGACTCAAAAATACCAACTCATCGCTTGGTGGGTTTTCACCTTTTAACTCTTCAACTCGCAAATCATTAAGATTTCGCAAGTACCTTTCACTTCCCTGCGTAAATACAACGTCTCGTCTTTTCTTTGTATTTACAACTACGGTGACGACAGATAAATCCTTAACTCTTTTAAAGTCACCCCAAGTGACGTGTAGAGCCTCTCCAATCCGCATTCCAGTATTTGTGAGAATGTAGAAATACTTTTGAAAGATGTATCTTTTCTTCCACGCACCAACTGTCTTTCCTTATGCAACCCAGTCTCTCATTCCATAATTTATTTTTATATTCTTCTTCTGTCCAAGTATCTCTCTTGGGTTCCTCTGCCTGTGGTTTTGTAAAGTTGGGTATCTCTACAATATACCCTTTGTTTTTCGCATACCTGAACACACCTAATAGAGTTGACCTATCTCTAATCAGTATATCGTTTGTTGGTAATTTCCTTTTGAAATATGTCCTGCGATATTCCAAATAATCCATTGTGATTTATTTAGAAGCGCATGACAACAAAGACTTGGTTGAACTGTTTAAGGGGGATCACCATGCAAAAAAGCTTCAAACGTCGCATGATACCACACGATATCCCCGTCTTTGTCGCAAATATCAGGATCGTTTGATCGATGGATCAAACTGTGCGACGCGAATTCAAAACTCTGCCGGTCTTACCAGTTAAATATAGGATCACAGGAGGCACTCTGATGCGTATTGGGATACCCTTCAAAGGCCGGGATCAGTGCAGGCAGTATAAAAAGTGACCCAGCCCAAAAACTGCACTAACAGGAAAACCCTACACCACAATATCCTGAAAGGGTAAATTTGCGAAAAACTACCAATTTTGATAATTTAATATCACATTTTCCAACATCTTTGGTAAAAGCATATAAATACAATATTTTTTCGTTTTTAATTTTAAATTTATGAAAAATTAGCCTAATTTCATGAGCTTAGAATAATAATTACAGCAAAGGGACAAAAAATCCAATTTATATATGCATCATAGCCAGTATGCGCCACTTTCATCTGACTGGATGAAATTTCAAAAAACATTCTGATAGTCATCAAAACTATATTTTTCAATGTGTTAAGATGGTTGGATATTTTATGCTTAAAATCTTAGAGATGTCGATATTAAGCTGATCATTAAATATTTCAGTGCTGATCAAACTTGAATAACAGGCATAAATCTGAATACTCACAGAAGAGACTCACATACGGGAAACTATAAATGACTCAAGTGCCGCGCCGCCCCTTGACTTTGAGAGACGTTTCAGAGGCCTCCGGCGTATCAGAGATGACAGTTAGCCGTGTTTTAAGGGCGCATGGTGATGTCTCGCAAATGACCCGTGAAAAAGTCCTTCTTGCCGCCAAAGAGCTTGGTTATGTACCAAATAAAATCGCAGGCGCGTTGGCCAGTCAAAGAGTGAATTTGGTCGCAGTCATTATTCCATCGATGTCCAATATGGTATTCCCCGAAGTAATGATGGGCATCAACGATATACTTGAAGAGACCGATTTGCAGCCGGTCGTTGGGATTACAGATTATTTACCCGATAAGGAAGAAAAAGTTCTTTTTCAAATGTTATCCTGGCGACCTTCCGGAGTGATCATTGCCGGGCTTGAGCATTCGGATGCTTCGCGCAAAATGTTGAAAGCTTCAGGTATTCCAGTTATTGAAATTATGGATATAGATGGCACGCCCATTGATTGCGCCGTAGGGATTTCGCACCGTCGGGCAGGGCGTAAAATGGGTGAAGCAATCATTCAGTCCGGTTATAAGAAGATTGGCTTCATGGGAACCAAAATGCCACTGGACCACAGAGCGCGCAAACGCTTTGAAGGCTTTACAGAAAGCCTTGCGAAAGCGGGTATAGAAATAACTGATCACGAATTTTATTCTGGAGGTTCGGCCCTTGTAAAAGGCCGCGATATGACACGAGATATGCTCGAGCGATCTCCTGATTTGGATTTTCTATATTATTCAAACGACATGATTAGTGCTGGCGGACTTTTGTACTTGTTAGAACAAGGCATAGATATTCCAAATAAAATCGGCCTAGCCGGATTTAACGGCGTAGAACTGCTCCAAGGCCTGCCAGTTGAATTGGCTACGATGGATGCCTGTCGTAAAGAAATAGGTCAAGCTGCTGCAAAAATTATATGCGATAAACTCGAAGGCACATTCGTAGAGAGCGATAAAATATTAGAACTGACACCAACCCTTAGTCGCGGCGCGACATTGCGCAAACTAAACTAGACTAAGGGAGTCCAGTGGGAGGATTTGTCATTCAATAGTGAGGGTGCTTTCTACGTTCATCTAAAACACGTCAAAAACCGAATCGTTGACCGGATCAAGAAAAATGTCCGGACTTAGGGTTGCTCTTGCGTCTTTGAGCGTCCTCAATTTTTTAAAGCATTAATGTTTCTAGCCTCAAAATTGAAGGTAAGATATTTTTTAATAACTACTAAATCACCCTTTGCTTGGTGAAAACACCAACGGTTTATTTCACGCCAATAATAGTTCTAACTTAATCGAATAAATTTAGTTTTAAATATTTACTACGGTGATAGTCGAGAAATTTTTTCTTTTAACCGTAGTTTTTGTTTTTTCATCATCACCACTTCAAAGTCGTCCAACCCAAGGGATTGTTGTGCTTTTTCAACTTTTAAGGAAAGTTCATCGTGTTTTTTTTGCAACTCAATAATGTGCGACATCACGCTCATGTAAGCCTCCATTTTCCAGTACCCTAACGCACCATAGAAAAAGTATTCTGTCACGCTGCATCTGCATCATGCACGAAAATAGGTAAAAAATTGCCTAATTTTAAAGATTTCACATATCTTTAATAAGGGCCTGACCATTCCGCAAAACCGAAATCAGTTGCGAAGTATAGTCAGACTTATCCTTTTGATGGTTTTTGCCATCATGCATAACGATTTCTGGCAAGAGTTTAAATCCTGCTCTCCCTGATTTTCGAGCAGTGAGTATCATCAACTCACTTGGTTTTTGAGATCGCGGAACCAAGGGGAGCACCTCGACGCTACCAAGGTTAGAAGGCAAGGCTTGTAATAACTCTGGCAGACGCTCGGTTCGAAATATAAAATGGACAAATCCCTTTGGCTTTACCCTACGGCCAGCCACATGAGTCCAAACCGCCAACGGCGTCTGTTCTCCTCTTGATTTTTCCTTTAAAATGCTTGGTCCCACACTTCCGCGACGCCGATCAAAATAGGGGGGGTTGGCCATGACATGATCAAATTGCAAATTGCGCAACTGAGATGGCACATCGGCTATGTCGCCGGACAGAACTTCCATAGCAAGATCGTTTTCTTTCGCATTAACTTGGGCCAGCTGAGCAATTTCAGAAAGGATTTCTACTCCTGTAATCCTTAACGCATTGACCCGCTGGGCTAGACATAATGATGCGACACCTACACCACATCCAAGTTCAAGGACGCTCTGTCCAGAGCGCGCCTGAATTGAGGCTGCCAAAAGAACGGGATCAACTCCTGCACGATATCCGTTTTTAGGTTGGCAAATAACCAACCGGCCACCCAAAAATTCATCTCTTGTAGTCTCGATGTCCATCTGCTCAGGCCAAGGAAATTTTATGATCTTGCATGAGGTTTTGCGCAATGGCCAGATCAGCTTCGCGCACCATCAGTCTGCGTGGCAATATACCTATAGAACCCTCAAGGATGCTCGTATTTACGTCTAATTCAAAGACGTCTATACCTGACTCGTTTAGAATGGCATTTGCATAGGCAATGACGGTAAGATCGTTGGTGCGAAGTAGTTCATTCATGGCGAGAACTATAGGCAGATGCATATGGAAAGTCGAGCAAAGGAATTGGAGACAGCGTGTTAAGAGAGCTTATAAAAAAACCTCATGACCACCTGGCTGAAATCCTGACGCCAGAGATGAGCCTTGTGGATCAGCTTATTCGCGAGCGAATGGTGTCGGAAAATGCGCCACGCATTCCTGAAGTTACAGCGCATCTCGTCAATGCCGGAGGCAAAAAACTTCGCCCGTTGCTGGCTTTGGCTACAGCTAGAATGTGTGGATACGACGGTCCTTTTCATATACATCTCGCGGCTACTGTCGAATTTATCCACACTGCAACTTTGCTACATGACGATGTGGTGGACGAAAGCGCCCAGCGGCGTGGCAGACCAACAGCAAATCGGTTGTGGGATAACAAATCGTCCATCCTCGTTGGTGATTATTTATTTTCGCGTGCCTTCCAATTAATGGTAGACACTAAATCGCTTCCCGTTTTAAATATTTTATCAAACGCTTCCGCAACGATCGCTGAGGGTGAGGTGCTGCAGTTAACTGCAGCGCAAGATTTGGCCACAACAGAAGATATTTACCTAAAAGTAGTTCGAGGCAAGACGGCTGCGCTTTTCGCAGCCGCAGCAGAAGTTGGCGGCGTAATAGCGCAAGCCCCTCAAGAGCATATAGGTTCATTATTCGAATACGGGGATGCACTTGGGATCGCATTTCAGATTGTTGACGACTTGCTCGATGTGATAGGTAATACTGACAAGACGGGTAAAAATGTCGGTGACGATTTTCGGGAATGTAAACTGACCTTACCATTTATCAAAGCCATTTCAAAAGCTGATGATAAAGAGCGTGCATTTTGGACAAACACAATTGAAAAAGGTAAGCAAGAGGAAGGTGACCTAGAAACCGCCCTCAACTTGCTTAATAAACACGGTGCTATCGATGAAACGCGCCGAGATGCTTTGGAATGGGCCAAAAAGGCACAGGATGCTATTCGCAGGCTTCCCCAGCATGAAATACGCGACCTACTGGATGATCTTTCTGTCTATGTCATTGAACGTGTTAACTAAAATCTGCAAAGCAAGTTGCGGCATCCTTAACCCACCAAATAGGATGCTCCCACTGCAGGCGTTCGGCGGCCGCTTTGGCACTCGACCTGTCCTGCATTATCGCGAAACAGGTGGCACCAGAACCTGACATCCTCACTATCTTTGCTTGGGGCAAAGCATTCAGCTCATCCAAAACATCCACAATGACCGGAGCTAGGCTGATTGCTGGTTGCTCAAGATCATTCCGCTGAGCGCTTAACCAAAGTAACCAAGCTTCAAGATCAGATATATCCGGCATATCTTTTTCAAGTCCAGAATTGGACTTTCTCTTCAAAGCAGTAAATACACGCGGCGTTGAGACTTCGGCTCTTGGGTTAATCAAAACAAAGGCAAGCTCGGGTGGGGACCCCAAAAGATCCAACTTTTCGCCAACGCCCCGCATGCGGGTCAATTGCGTTGACATGCAGACAGGAACGTCAGACCCCAAGCCAGCGAGGGATTGCAGATCAAGTTCAGGGCTTTGCCAAAAGTCGCAAAGTGCGCGTACCGTAGCGGCCGCATCACTTGATCCACTACCTATCCCAGCGGATGGTGGCAGGTTTTTTTCGAGCCAGATCGCAGCACCTTTGTTATTTGACACCAAAGACGCAGCCTGCAAAACAAGGTTGTCACGCCCAGTCGGAATATCTTTGCCAAAGGGCCCAGAGATTGAAAGGGTTAGATGATCTTGCGGATCAACCCAAATTTTGTCTCCGACATCAACATGCATTACGACCGAGTCTAAAAAATGATAGCCATCGTCTCTCAGCCCTGTCACATGCAGGCAGAGGTTCAACTTTGCTGGCGCAAATGCGCTAGTCATCGCTGTTTGAAAGTTCTAATGGCTTACTGCCTTCTTCAATCAAGACGTTATCAAGCCCAATTTGAAGTTTTTTCCGAATACGAATTATGTCAACGTCTTCAGGATCAAACGAAAGTGCCCGACTCCATTGAAACCGCGCTTCACGTTTTCGGCCCACAGCCCAATATACATCGCCCAGATGGTCATTGATAATCGGATCAACAGGCATAAGCTCAGCAGCTTTCTCAAGGTGGGGCACTGCCTCTGTAAACCGGGACAGCCGAAAGAGCACCCAACCAAAGCTATCGACAATATAACCACTTTCTGGTCGCAGAGATACGGCCGTTTCTATCAAGTTTAGCGCTTCGTCAAGCTTGAGCTGCTTTTCTACCAGAGAATAACCGAGATAATTCAAGACATACGGTTGATTTGGTTTAATTTCCAAAGCCCGGCGAAAATCCTTTTCTGCATTTATCCAGTCATCTAATTGCTCATAGACAATCCCACGAGAATAATGCAGCGTCCAGTTAGACTCCTTTTGACGCTCCAACAAATCCAGAGCCGAGCTATAGGAAACGACTGCGTCTTCTAACCGATCAACTGAGCGAAAATCATCACCCAGCGCCTGATAGGCAGTAGCCATATCAGGCGCAATTTCTGTCAATTCTTGCAAAACCTCAATCGCCTCTTTATAATTTCCATTTTGACTGAGGGCATCAGCGCGTCCAATTTGAGCGGTGTGAAATAATGCATCGTCTGGAGTAACCTGTGCAAACGTACGCGTCGCAAGCTCAAATTGTTCCATATTAGTAAGGACTTCAGCACTTAGAAGCGTTGCCTCAGCGCGCTCCCTCAACAAATATTCGGCCAATCTTGCATGAACCAGAGTATAGTCATCATTCTGCTCTGAACTCAAAATTTGCGCAACCGAGAAAAATATTTCAGCAATGCCATCACTTGGCTCAGACATCAAAAGCGTTTGAGGAGGGCGTTTAGCTTTTAGGTCATTTGTGAGCGCAAGCAGTTGAAGGCTGGGTTTGGCCCCAAAACTATTCTTGAAAAGCGCTTCTGCTTTTTTAAATTCACCCTGCATCATCAACGCTTGTATGCGGACCCTCATGCCCCGAACCGTGGTTTGTCCCGAAGATTCATGTAGGTCTTCCAAGATGTTTGAAGCAGATTGGTAATCACCAATCACCATATTCAACAGAGCTCTGTGAAATATCCCAAAGCTAGCCAGTCCAGAGTCTCCTGCCAATTCATCAAATTGAGCAAACGCGGCGTCTATTTGACCAGCACCTGCACTTGCCCAGCCTTTGATCAAACCATCTACCAAAGAATGACCAACATCTTTTTGAGTCTCTAGTTGCGCGAGTACAGCGTCAAAGTCATTTGCCTTGACAGCTTTGGCAATACTCAAAAGATGCACCATCTGACTGGTCGCACCACGCTTTACAAAAGTATCACTGATCTGCAGGGCGGCTTCCATATCACCCATAGCAATTTTTGATACGATCAAGCTTTCCATTGCAGGAAGATTTGATGAATCTAGCACAATCAGGCGGGCGTTGTAGCGCGCGGAGGTTTCAAAATCACCTAGGTAATCAGCCTGCCGAGCAGCAAGGTAGGGGCCAGCAAAACCTTCTGCTAAACCCGGTGAACCCCAAAATGTTGTAATGACTGCCATTAGAGCAGGAAATTTTTTCAAATCTTATGCCTTTTTTATGCTTTTTTTAAGATATGACTAAGTCCACAATAAATCAATGCTGACACGAAACTCTGGTCTGAGTTCCGTGTCAGCATTGATTTATTAAAGCATAGCTTTAGCCAGTTACATATTTGGATAATTCGGGCCATCACCACCTTGAGGTGTGACCCAATTGATATTCTGACTTGGATCCTTGATGTCGCAAGTC
>JAQWKM010000013.1 GCA_029247845.1 Paracoccaceae bacterium
ATTTTGGGCGACCAATCACGTTCCAAATGCGCAGGATTATTCGGAAGCTCTATTCCGGCGCTCTCGTATTATTGAATTTAACCGGTCTTTTAGCGCCGAGGAACAGGACATTCACTTTACTGAGAAGCTCAAGTGCGATGGCGCCACCTGTTGGGCGAAAGACAAACTTCGCGACTGCAAGGGACATAACATTAAAGACGATACCACATATAAAGTTTATAAAATGTAGCGCGAAAACAGCGGGCATCAAAGTGTCTCTTCGACCATGTTTGGCCGTCGAATGACCTTGTGCAGCTATGAGAAGAAGCGCCTTCTAAATGGCATATTTTATATGAACGAACAGTCATTAGATGGCTGAATTTAATGAACAGAGTGCAGGGTTCTCTCTCTTCTCTAATTATTTAAAGCAAATAAAAGAGACAATAATACAAACTATACATACCCCTCAGTTCTAAGCCTCTAAAGCATTAGGGGCGTAAGCTAATTAGCAAGTGAGCTTGGCAAAGACAAAATCCAGATTAGCCACATTTGTTCCGTGCTTCCTAATGTGGGAAAGATGAAGAGTTCAAATCTCAATGCGCAGTGGTCAGTGGTAAACACTGATGAGTTGACATAAGCCCTATCATAATTGTCTCAACAGTATCAACTTTTATACAAGTCGTTGAGAGCGTTGATGTTGATAGCTAATGGACGGTAGAAGTGCCATACTGTAATTAACTCGCGGCTGTTAACCACTTCACCACTGGCTTGGCGATCTGTTTTCGCCGTATTTTCGATAAACTAGTGCGTTTCTTGGATAGATCTAAATAAGCTAAAGTGAATTAGACAAACCGATATTTTAAAGCAGGAGCAAGCTATGGAATCTAAAACTGATACAAGCTTTAACGGTCTCTTTCACGCCATATCTTTTCAGCTTGGAGGCATTGCAATCGCCTTTTTGGCTAACAGTGTGAATTATGGTCTAATACTATTCGCCGACACTAATGGCCACGAGCTAGCTCTAAGTGTTCCCATTTTTGCGACCGCACTTTTTACCGTAGTTTGGGGTGATGCGACTTTAAAGTCTCAAATTTCAAATATCAAAGATGTATCAGAAGAGAAACAAAAAACGTATGCCTATAAAGATATAGCTAGCCAGCCTTACAGGTTGCTTAGATTTATGAACCTAGCTCTCGCTGTAACCCTTGCCATATCGCAACTTTCAATTCTATTCAGCTAAATACAAGCAAGTTTTGAATTGCCTCTTTGGGCAAAACTGTATTTCATCAATACAGATATAAAATTGGAATAGTACCTTAATCGATTGTATTATAATTTGAATATTTACTTATGATAAGATCTCTAGTGGTGAAATGAATAAGCACTTTGAGCCCAAAATAGAGCTTACCAACGGCTCCTTAAACGATGCAGGTGTAAGAATATTTCCCTCCAATGATGATCTATCTTCAAAATTTGACACAGCACGATCAAGCCTGTTCAAAAAATGTCAAAAAGAAGACTGTAATGATACCGCAATGTCTATAATTGGATTAATGATTAAAAAAATTTAAAGTTACTTCAAACGACTAAATCATCGTGCACTTTTATAAAAACTTTCTAATCATCTACACGCAATTCGCTGGAGGTTGAAATAAGCGTTGCAAGAATAAGATCATGAACGTTTCCTTCCAAAGAAAAAGAAGATTGTTTTGAAAAAGTATTTGCAAAGATTGGTTCTACGTATTTGCCAAATGCAAAAAGTAACATAAGCATTCGGACTGATGAATTTACCTGTGTTGTTGTAACTGTTTACCCAGACGAGCAAGCCGCTGAGGATGGCCTGAAGGGAGTGGCTGAATGGCGGGATCATCACCCGGAGATTTTAGCAACTGCCGAAGATAACTTTTATCTTGAAGGCGATGTAACCAACTTGATGTGACACCCCCATGCGCACCAAACTGATAACATTTTTGATGATTTTGGGTGCTCGAGTTTTCAGTCATAACGATACCGTCTGGCTAGAATTGGTTGATAAGATCAGTGTTGGACGACTGTCTTATTTGTTGTCTTCACAAAAGGCAGTATAAATCGTTGTGTAGTTGGCCGCCATATCAACCGCCCAGCTCAATTCTAGAGCAGATTTTTCATCGTTTGGGTTTTTCTTAAGCTTATCCCGCATCTTAGCCGTTATACTGAGAAGAAAATCAATAGCCCCCAAAATGCTTTCACATTCTTTCAGGCTGTATACTTTGCCCCCAGCCACCGCCTGTTAGCCGAAGGCTGCGGCGAGAGCCAGTGTTATCAGGATGGTTCGCATAATGTCCTAACTGACTTGAAAAGAATGAGGGATATCTATCTCCAAACCAGAGTATGCTTGCGTCCGACTCCCATCTGCGTCCTTTTCTAAAAGATGATCCACACTATCGAGCCAATCAAGCCCCTCAATTTGACCTTCAACTATAGCATCGATGCTTGGTATCCGACTAATCTGTACAATTTCACCAGTATCCAGCTCTATCAAACTCCAAGTAATATCTGGCTTATTCATAATCTCCGACAACCGCTCAAGAGCCTCTTTAAATTCGTCTGCGCAACCAGCTTTAGGTTTATACTTTATCACTGACCAAACTGCGTTTTCCATTCTTCACTCCGATGATTTATCCGATAAACCCTAGCCCAACAGAACCACATCCGTAAAGATAATATCTGGTTAGAATTGTTTGCCAAGGTCAGGACTGGGTAACTGAGGGTTCATGATAGCAAGTTGATGGTTAATCACACTTAAGCTCCTTTAGCTGTTGTCGGGCGTTCCAGACTACAACGCATTCGGCACAGTTACCTGTGGCTGATCTTCTAGCTCTATAAGCGGGATGAGTTCGGCAACCCTCTACCAGTATTTCAAGCAGCTCTATCTTCTTAATAAGATTATCCTCAAGCATGACATTCTCCAAATACACATCTCAGCTTTTCATAGCCACGAATAGACTTCAAGAGACACAGAACGAAACCCGATATAGTACCTTGATCACTTAAATTTATTTTTAATATATCTTCATCTATAACTTATTTATAAAAAGCGGTGAATATACAGAGACTGTCCAAGTTGTCAGTGCAAATGCTAAATATATGGGCGGGGTATACCTCGAAACAAACCAGTCGTGGGCATATCCGGAGAAACTAGTCTGATCTTTCGCGCCAATGACATCCAACCCAGCTCACCTGATTGTACCTCTGCGCCAGCATCAAAATTAGCCGACATGAGCATGATCCAAGACAAGGCGTTAAGGCTACAGATAACTCCTAAGGTTATTCCCTGGGCCCACCACCAGATTGTACCACTGGGGTCCATAGAGCAAACAGTGCCAGTAATTAAAACGAAGCTATAATAGCGTATTTCGTTATCGCCAGAGTTTGACAGTGGCCAAACGGGGCTATATTTTGCAAAAATGCACCGCCACGGGGAGTTAAGAGCAATGAATTACTTACCGGAAATTGGAAAACTAACGCTGCATTAGCTAAAATAAACCATGAGCTAGGAAGTTTGCCCAAGCTTTGACTCATTCCAAAGAACATCGCTATCATCATTGCTAGAACGGCGAGGCCAAAACGCTGTAGCAAAGGATACCATATGAAAACGCAAGAGCTACCCTAGTGACTCCGGAGCGTGGCTTCAACGCACGCAGCGCAAGTGTCCAGACACGTTTGAAAGATGTTTCTTGAGGTGCCAACACGTTGAGAAAGGTAAATCTGCGCAGTGAGCGTCGAGCGTCGAGCGTTTTAAACAATACGACGCAGATAGAATAGCCAACTTCGTATGGACCCCAATTGCAATCGTTCCAGGTAACCGATCTAGCGGACGTTCGCCGACGCCATCGTATTGATGAATTTCGAGAACAACTCGCCCTGTGACCTAATCTGAAGTTTGGAGTAAACGTTGCGGCGATGTATTCGGACAGTACCCGGCGAGATTTCTAGGATCCGGCCCACGGCATCGGCAGAGTGGCCCTTGAGGGTGAATTCCACCACTTGGCGTTCTCGGGGGGTAAGAACGCCTTCGCCAAAATTAGTAAACGCCAGCTCAATACTCTTGTGCATTCGGGCATCAGACGTTGCCTGGGCATCTGCCCCAAACCTGGCCGCAAGGTCGCCCCAGTGCCGCTGGCAGATCGCGCGTACCACTGGCCAGAATTCACCAAGCTGCCTGAGGTCTTTAGCAGAAAAGGATTTTTCGGCCCGCATTAGGGAGACAACAACCGTGGCATCTCCAGGCATTTCGATGAAATACCCGATTTCCTCGGCCAAGCCGGTGCGGGCATAATAGCTGCGGAAATACTCGCCCTGGAAAAATCGGTCTGGTGCTAGGTCTTTGATCCTATACAGCCCGGGATCAACCTTGTTACCGCAGGCCAGGTAAAACGGATCTAGCAGGTAGGGGCCTTCCTGATAATCCTCAACAAATACCTTTCGCTTGCCCCAAGGAAAGTCATCATACAGGTCCATCGGTCGTGCCGCTCCGAAATAACCAAAGATTACGGTATAATCAAAAGGTGAGATCCTTTGGAGCGCATCCGACAAGATCGGGGGAAAGCTCTCTGTCCCTAATGCATCTACTAGCGCCCCGGTCGCTTCGATCAATCTTCGCACACCTACTCCCTACCCTGATTGGTATATTAAAATTGTGGTATATACAGCCAAATCCGTTTTTCTTATAGTTTTACCAATATAGATAGTATTTAGCAAACCGGAAAAAGATAGGAATAAATGGGAAACGGGGACTACGCCCAGGATGCCGCACCAAAAGGACGGAAGGTAGTCGCAGAGTTGCGCGGCGTGTCAAAATACTTTGGCGAAGTATGCGCAGTAAGTGATTTAAGTCTTTCGATTAGCGAAGGTGAATTTCTGTCATTTCTTGGACCTTCAGGTTGTGGTAAGACAACGGCTCTGCGCATATTGGCCGGATTTGAGGTCCCGACCGAGGGCGTAGTCATTCTGGATGGAGACATAGTTAACAGCTTGGAAGCCCATCATCGACCGGTAAACATGGTATTCCAGCAATATGCTCTGTTCCCACATATGACAGCGGCGCAAAACATTGGTTATGGCCTGCGCCAGCGGCGCCCGCGTCTGCCCAGGGCCGAGATCGCCGATAAGGTGTACAAGACACTGGATGTCGTACGTTTGGGAGGTTACGAGCATCGCAGGATCTGGGAGATGTCCGGCGGGCAGCAACAACGGGTCGCCTTGGCGCGGGCTATAATCAACGAACCAAAGCTCTTGTTGCTGGATGAACCCATGGCGGCACTGGACCGTAAGCTGCGCAAGGAAATGCAAATCGAATTGCAGGATCTACAACGTCAGCTAGGCATTACCTTCGTGCTGGTCACCCACGACCAGGAAGAGGCCCTGTCGATGAGCGATCGGATCTGCATCATGCGCGAGGGTTGCATCATGCAGATTGGTAGCCCTCAAGAGCTATATGACCGTCCGAATTCCCGCTATGTCGCTGGTTTTGTAGGCACATCGAATTTCTTCGATGGTATACTGACCGATAATAAGGGCGTGCTTGGCACGGTGCGAGTGAACAACGAAATGCCCATGCAGGCCAGTCACGGCAGCGACCTTGCCATAGGCCAGGACGTCTGCATTAGCATCCGACCCGAACAGATGAAACTACACCGCCAGGGCGAAGGGCTTTGGGTGAAAGTACTCAATCGTATATTTTTGGGCGAACACACCGAATACTTGATAAACCATGAAACGTTAGGCGATTTCCTGGTGCTTTCGCCAAGGCAGGCCGAGATGGCCGAAAGCCCGTTCAACCCGGGCGACAGGGCATTGGTATCCTGGGAGCCCAGCGCCGCGCTTATTCTCGACAACAAATAATCAAAACTGCAACCAAAAGGAGTAAAAACAATGACCAAGGATATCAACAATATCTCCAAAAAGGAATTTTTGGAAAAGCTCGAGAGCTATAGGAATGGCTCGATTACCCGCCGGCATTTCCTGAATGTCACCGGGCTAGGGGCCGCGACAGCGGTTCTGGGAGGGACAGTACCCGGCCTCCGCCCGACGCCTGCCTTCGCTGGTGATATTGGGGACCGAGTCGTTCTAGCGACTTGGCCAAACTATCATGATGTGGCCAATTTTGACGCCTTCACCGAGACCACTGGCGCGCATGTGCAAGTCAACGTTTTCGGATCAAACGAGGAAATGCTAGCCAAGCTGCAGGCAGGTGCCACCGGGTGGGACGTCTATGTGCCGACCAACTATACCTTCGAAGATTATGTGAAAGAGGATCTAATCGAACCGCTCGATGTCTCGCGCTTACCGAACTACGATGCGGCAGCGTTCGAACCACGTTACGCAGAAGCAGGTTCAGTCAATGGCACGCTTTATGGCGTTCCAAAGAACTGGGGATCTACCGGTATGGCAATCAACACCAAGCATAATGATGGCAAGGCGATTTCGTCGTGGAAGGAATTCTTTGATATCACTATGGACAAGTTCTCGGGCCGCACCGTTGTACACGATTATCAGTTGACCACGATCGGCAGCGCGCTGAATTATCATGGCTATTCTTTCAACTCGGTAAATCCGGGCGAACTGGCCGATGCCGAGAAACTGCTGATCGCGGTCAAGCCCCACCTGTTTGCGATCACCTCAGATTATCAGCCGCCCATGCGCAACGGCGATGCTTGGCTAACGATCTGCTGGTCCGGTGACGGCAAGCAACTGAATTCGGACATTCCTGAAATTCACTATGCGCTTGGTTCCGATGGTGGCGAAATCTGGAGTGACTACTACGCGATTCCGAAAAGCTCCGAGCGCAAGGATGCAGCTTATGCGCTTATCAACTTCATGCTGGATCCAAACGTAAACGTCAAGGAAGTCCTAACACATGGCTACCCAACTGCAGATTCACGGACTTATGACATGTTACCGGCTGATCTGAAGAATGATCCGATCATTTTCCCTGCGCAGGACCTGCTAAGTCCACTGGAATTCGGCGCCGCTGTAACCTTGACCGATCCGAACCGTGCTGAGTTGATGGCACGGTTTAAGTCGGCCTGATCTGGACCGGAGTGAAAACAACTTGACGCAGCGCACACGAAATTGGTTACTATTGGCACCCGCCGGTGCCTGGTTCATGGTGATGCTAATAATACCACTGACTGTTGTTTTCATTTTTAGCTTTGGGGAGCGAGCACCTTCAGGTGGAGTGGTGCTCGCTTTCACATTCGAACAATATGGTAATCTCCCAGCCCGCTGGGCCGCGTTCAAGAACACCATGACCCTAGCCCCAATTGGCACACTTTCGGCATTGCTTATCGCCTATCCGCTGGCCTATTTCCTGGCCGTCAAGGCAAACCCAAAATGGAAGACTATTCTGTTGGTACTGGTGATCGTGCCATTCTGGACCTCGATTCTGATCCGCAGCTATGCATGGATTTTCCTGCTGGGCGGGCGCGGAATTCCGGCACTGCTTGACGTGATCGGGATTGAAGGAGTACGTCTAATTAATACCCCCTTCGCGGTGTTGGTGGGCATTATATATGGTTATCTTCCCCTGATGGTGTTTCCGATCTACGTCAGCCTAGATAAGCTTGACAAACGCCTACTCGAGGCTTCGTCCGATCTTGGTGCCAAGTCCTGGAAAACCTTTTTGCAAATTACCCTTCCCCTGTCCATTCCAGGGATCGCCACGGGCTGCATGCTGGTGTTTATCCTGTTGATGGGTGAATATCTGATCCCAGCGATGCTGGGGGGCGGCAAGGTCTTTTTTGTTGGCAATGCGCTGGTTGACCTGTTCCTACAATCGCGCAACTGGGCCTATGGCTCGGCGGTGGCAGTGACGTTGGTGGTGGTCATGCTGATCACCGTCACGATCTATATGCGGCTTATTTATCGTCTCGGTGCCAGCCGCGAAGACGTATCGATAATGTGAGATGTAGCAATGAGACTATATGCATTTTGCGTTTACCTATTCCTTTATATCCCTATTGGTGTAATCGCGCTGTTTAGCTTCAATGCTGGGCGCCATGCCAGCCAAATGCAGGGGTTTTCAACCAAGTGGTATGGAAAGACGCTATCCAACCCGTTTGTCATGGATGCGCTGGAGACTAGCCTGATAGTTGCTTTCACATCTGCCCTCTGTGCCAGCGTGTTCGGTACCATGGCGGCGGTGGCATTGCAGGGCATTAGGGGGCCGTTACGTACGGCCTTTGACATGCTTATCTATATCGCTGTGATGATCCCAGGCATTGTGATTGGAATTGCCACACTCATCGGGCTGGTCACCGTGTTTGACCAGCTGAACCCGCTGCTCGCGGCTCTTTGGCCCGAAGGCTTAAACCCGCCCAAGTTGCGCATGGGCATGGGGTCCCTGATCGCCGCGCATACCATGTTCCTCATGGCACTGGTGGTGATCATCGTGCGCGCCCGACTAGTCGGCATGGATCGCTCGCTGATCGAGGCTTCGTCCGATCTTTATGCCACTCCGATGGGCACTTTCATGCAGGTCACCCTGCCAATGATTTTTCCAGCAATCCTCGCCGGGTTCCTACTTAGTTTCACCTTCAGCTTTGATGATTTCATAATCGCTTTCTTTGTCGCAGGGTCCGAAACCACACTGCCTATCTATGTGTTCTCTTCAATCCGGCGCGGCGTGACCCCGGAAATAAACGCCATTGGCACCATGGTTCTTAGCGTGTCCCTATTGCTGCTGATCGCTGCTCAATTACTGCTACAACGTGGAGGCCATAAATCCAAATGACTATTGTACAACCCACAACCGCCCAAGTTTCTACATTCCCGATGCTGAAGGGTAAGGTTGCCTTAGTCACAGGAGCTGGCTCAGGTATAGGTCGCGCCGGGGCGATAGCGATGGCGCGGCACGGTGCGCAAGTCGTTGTCACCGATCTCGATGCTGATAGAGCAGCTAAGGTTGTCAAAGATTTGCAGCTTGAAGGGGTGCACGCCACCTCGGCCGGGCTTGACGTAACCGACGATGCGGCCGTGGCGAACGCGGTTGCACAGGTAGTCGACACCCACGGCCGAATTGATGTGCTGCATTCGCATGCCGGCTATCAAGTCGAAGGCAACCTGGAACAGGTTCCCGTCGAGGGAATGGACATGTCCTGGCGTCTAAACGTACGGTCACATTTCATTGCCGCGCGAGCTACGGTCGGCCATATGCGAATGCGGGGCGGAGGTAGTATAATAATCACCGCTTCTAATTCTGGCGTGCAATATGACCGCGAAATGATCGCCTACGCCACGACCAAACATGCTGTAGTTGCAATGACCCGGCAAATGGCGGCAGATTATGCAGGAGACAAAATCCGCTTTAACGCGCTATGTCCAGGGTTCATCGATACCCCATTCAATGCCGGGTTCGAAAAGCAGATGGGCGGGCGTGACAAATTAGAACACTATGTTGCACAAACCATCCCAATGGGGCGCTGGGGCAGTACCGATGAAGTCGCCAGTTCGATTTTGTTCCTAGCATCTGACATGTCCACCTTCATGACCGGGCACGCACTGGTTATAGACGGCGGAGAATGCATCTGAAACAGATCCTAAAGATAAATCATGAGCACAAGTTCCAAATCCCTGAATGACCGCTTGGCTGGCAAGGTTGCCATCATCACCGGCGGTGCTTCAGGCATTGGGCGAGCCACCGCGCTGGCCTTTGCCTTGGAAGGTGCAAAAGTCAGTATCTTTGACATTCAAGATGACGAGGGCCAAAAGACTGTTAAGATTATCCGAGATGCAGGGGGCAAAGCGGCTTTCTTTCACGCCGATGTCACTCGAGATAACGAGATCAATAACGCCTTTGATGCGGCGCTAGAAGCCTTTGGCCCATACAACATCTTATTCAATCATGCTGGAACCATCATCGTGAAGCCGATGCATGAAACTACCGAGGAAGAATATGACTGGCTGATGGATGTGAATGTAAAATCTGCCTTTCTGACCTGCCGCCGCGGGGTCCAAGACATGAGTAAAAATGGGGGCGGTTCCATCGTCATCACCTCTTCAATCGCTGCTGAGTTGGGCTATGCTCTAGAATCAGTCTATTGCATGTCTAAAGGGGCAGTACTTCAGTTGGCGCGCGCGATTTCGACCGAGTATCGCGATGCTGGCATCCGATGCAACGCAGTCTGCCCAGGTTTTGTTGAAACCGCACATGGCCTCAAGGAAATTGCCGAACTAGATGCCGCTGGTCAAAAATGGGAGGAAACTGGAATGGCAGCAACCCAAGGGCGCATCTGTGCTCCAGAAGAGGTCGCCGCGGCAGTCGTATTTCTAGCATCTGATGAGGCAAGCTTCGTCAACGGAACTGCGACTTATGTAGATAACGGTTGGTACGCCAAGGGATAAGAACTGTAATCTCGGGGGTCCTGTCGCTAAATCTCAGCCTGATAACAACAACCTTCGACTTTTAGCCCTCTTTTTGAAAGTCATTAGTCAATTAAAGCACTGGGGGTCTGTTTTGCATGATATGAGACCCTTTTTATCCCACCATTTTAGTGTAAATCGCAGTGTAAATCACACCCAAAAAATGAACATAACCTATTCATTTATAAATATTTATTGAAAGTTTCGGACAGACAGGGAATGTAAGATAATAGCATTAAATTCCCTTCTTCCCTTGCATATATGGGTATATCGCATAAAAAAAATAGTATGAATTGTAGTACAATCTATAGATTTCCAACATGCACCTAGATATTCAAAAAGGCGTTGGTTACGCTCAGCTTAGAGAACCAAAAGACGTCCAAAAATTCAAAGGTAGGACAGCTTTTCGTAAAACTTTAAAGACAAGCTAGAAGCCCAACATCGTGAAATTCCTCTCATTAAAAGTGGCAAGCAGAGATCCAAACAGCCGACCTGCCCCCAATTGAGCGCCGAGAAGCAGAACTCCAAGAAACACGCTTTATACTCAGAAAACTTACAGAGAAACTTAGCAGGCCATTACTTGACGAAGCTGAATACGAACAATTGTAGATAAGCAAAGATGCCTTAGAGGGATATGTTCAAGACACATTAGTTGGATCGTACAGGGTCTCCAGCTGCGAAGAGTTATCGCAGAAGGATCTCAGGGACCCTAAAACGGCCTATATGCTAGTAACCGGCGAAACAGATCCATTCTTAGAGCATTTGGAGGTTTATCTCGAAGATACACAAGTCGAGAGCAAGACTAAACAGATGAAGCGTATGCAAATCATGGACTACGCGGACACTGGCCCTCTCATCTCTGATACAACTTATGAAGTCGTAACAGCTTTTATAAAAGCGTTGTCCAAGGATCATGGCGCGATATACTGGGATACTAGAAAGCTGCTAAGCTTAGCTATGGCCTCTACAGCACTGGAACCTCCGTCGAGCAAATGAGGTCAGCAGTAGAAAAGATCAATTACTCACTAAATTAATGATAGGAGCTTGAAGTCTTTGACTTGTATTGCTTGCTAAGACTGCCTTCGCTTAGACAGAGAAGATACAGAAACCGCCGCCAGAACTATAAGGCCTACTAGGATTTCGCGTACGTAGCTATCAACCCTTAACTGCGTCATACCATTATCAAGCACGCCCAAGATAAGCACACCAACGAGTGTATAGATCACCTTAGGCTCTCCTCGGCGGCTCATAGTCATACCAAGAAATACTGCTGCGATAGCATCCAGCATCAGGCCAGAACCCTGAGTCGGGTTTGCAGAGGCTACTCGTGCAGCATACATTAGGCCTGCCCCTGCTGCACCAAGTCCAGTTAATGAGAATGCTATGAGGCGCAGTCGAACAACTTTAATGCCTGCCAAATGGGAAGCTTCTTTGTTGCCACCGATGGCATAAAGACGCCTGCCAAAGTTTGTATGCTCTAAGATGCACCAACAGATAAAAATCACCAGACCCGCAGTTATTGTTAACATCGGGATCTTGATGTCACCAATTTCAATTCCAGATCGAGCGAAACCAGAGAAACTTGTAGGAATATCACGTCCAAAGATCGTCTTACCGTCTGAAAGAAGGAAGGCCATTCCAGAGAAAACCGTCAGAGTTCCCAGAGTTGCCACAAAAGGCAATATACCCACTACTGAGACCAAGAATCCATTAAATAGGCCACCAAGGACCCCCACCAAAAGCCCTGCGCTCAATCCAACCCACACAGGATAGCCTGCGGTAAAGATCATAGCTGCCACAATCCCAGACAGCGAAGCCATTGATCCCACAGAAAGGTCAAAGTCATTCATTACCATTACAATTGTCATGGTTGCAGCAACGACTGCCAACATTGAAAGTTGCTGGCTTATATTAATAAGGTTGCGAGCTGTAAGAAAAGTGTCGGGTAGCTTCAACGCGAAGAACAATAAGATCAAGACAAAGCCTAAAAGCGTTCCTGATTGACGGAGTTTTTGAATCATTTATTAGCTCGCCTGATGGCCATTATAGAAGTGAGAAAGTAGATCAGCGCTTTCCATTTCGCCACGCTCTAGCAAATGGGCCTGACGCCCCTCATGCATCACTAAAACTCGGTCACACATACCTAAAACTTCGGGCAAGTCAGTTGAAGTGAGGATGACGGAACAGCCTCTAGCGCTCAACTCGCGAACAAGAAGGTAAATGTCATACTTTGCTCCAATATCTACGCCGCGTGTTGGTTCATCTAGTAAAAGAAGTTTGGGGTTGCCCTGTATTGCTCTGGCAAAGACGATCTTCTGCTGGTTACCACCAGAAAGTTGCCCAACTGGCTGAGAGACATCGTTTGATTTCAGTCGTACCTTCGCACCAAACTTATGGGCATCCTTGTTTTCAAGCCAAGGTTTTGCGTAGAACCCATAATCACTCAAATGAGGTAGCACTATGTTTGCTCGGACAGACATATCTAAACAAAGCGCCTCTCCTCGACGTTCACGGGGAATGTAGGCAACTCTACGCGCCCATGCATCTGAGGGAGAGCCAGGCAATTCCTCGTCAATAAACGAAGCAGTTCCACTCTTTATTTTGCCGACACCCATGAAAAGCTTTAGCAATTGGGTCTGCCCTGCTTCTGCCAAACCAGAGACACCCAATATCTCTCCTGCGCGTATTTCAAAGCTTAGATCGTGCAGATTAGTCGTATCAACGTTCTTTAGACGTACAATAGTTTCTGTTCCAATTGAGATCTCGCGTTTTGGGTAGGCGTCTTTGAAATCACGTCCAGTCATTGCCTCGATAATATCAGCCTTGGAAGTCTTGGATATTTCGTTCGTGGTGACAAACTCACCATCGCGCAAAACAGTAACATCATCACAGATCCTCAGGATCTCGTCTATTCGATGAGATACGTAAAGAATGGCAGTTCCTTTAGCCTTTAATCGCTCAATAACGTCAAATAGCATTTCAGATTCTTCGACAGTCAACGCGGCCGTTGGTTCATCAAGTACGTAAAGAACTGGTTCATTCTGATCTGCAGAAACAAGCGCAGCAGCGATCTTCATCATCATTTTGTCGCCTGCTGGCAAATCTCCAGCAGGCAAAGTGACGTCAATATGTGTTGCTCCCAAAAAGGCCAAAGCCTCTTCAGCAATGGCTTGCACCTTATTCCAATTGACAGCGAAGCCAAATCTGTGGGGAAGATCTCGACTAAGCAGTATATTCTCGGCCACGGAAACCTGAGGAACAATAAGCAACTCTTGGTGAATAAAACGAAAACCTGCCTCGTGCGCATCTCGTGCGTCGTTCAGTGGTAGCGGGCTTCCATTCTTACTTACGCTGATGCTGTCAGGCTTTAGAACACCCGCAATCAATTTAATCAGTGTAGATTTACCTGCACCATTTTCGCCCATGAGTGCATGAACTCTACCACTAGACAGGTTAAGTGTCACATCGGCTAAAGCGGGAACTCCGCCAAACGCCTTGGACATATTCGAGAACGTCAGGCTTTGCATCTAAACATCTTTAACTTTGAAATGGCAGGTTTTCAGAGCTTTAGCTCTTTCGTCCTGCCACTAATCAGTAACTATACAAAAGTAGGTCTATTATTGACCTGCATTATTGGCAGTGACCATCTTTGTTGGAACATAGATAACGCGTGCGCGTTGCTCTGTCCCAGACATTACGCCTGCAACCACATCAGCTGCAGCTGCGCCCATTGCTCCAAAATTCTGAGCAATTGAGGCTTCAAAGTTTCCAGCCAATGCTATCGCATCACGAGCTTGCGGGTTTGCATCAATACCAGTGATGACAATGCCCTCACCAGCGCGCCCAGCGCCTTCTATTGCCTGTAATGCACCAAGTGCTGGTTGGTCCCATGCCGCCCATACTGCAGCAATCGAGCCTGGCTCTGGGTTTGCAGCAAGTATAGCTTCCATTTTAGCTCGACTGTCTGCGATACCACCGTCAGACACGTCAGGAGTTACTCTATCGAGCACTTCAATATCAGGGAAGTTCCCAAAGATCGCGTCCGCGACGACACCACGGATTTGAACTGGCGGGAAAGCATCGAAGACGAACATAACTACTTTTCCAGCGCCCTCAATTCTATTTGCTATATAGACAGAGGTTTCCGCAGCCATGGCATAGCCATTGGAAGTAACATTAGCAACGAGAAGAGGATCTGTACCAGCGTCAAGACCTACGACAGGTATTCCTGCATCTTTGGCACTCTGTAGCCCTACATTCACTTGTGCGGGATCTACGGCAATAACAATTGCATCGACGTTTTGAGTAATTGAATCTTCAATTCGGCTGATCACTGCAGCTACATCACCTGCCGTGTCTATGACATTGACTTCCCAACCTTTTTCAGATGCAGATGCCTCAAATCCCTCAATAGCCATCTGGGTACCAGGTTGCGCTAGATAGGGTGTTATCACAGCAACATTCTCAGCCAATGCGGATGACGCTGTAAACGCGAACAATGATACAGCTGTTTTCAGTAGTGTTTTCATAAATCTTCTCCCAATAACATAGAGTTCATTATGACACAGTTAATTCCTATGCAAAGCCTGTTTCTGCCTAATTGAGCATTACTGATCCCAAAAACGTCAGATTATCTAGCTTGTAAGCCTTCACTCAATTGCGTCAATCGCTTTCCAATATTCGCATTTTCCGTAATTGCTTCTTTGTAAATCTCAAATGCAGATGCATAGAAATCAGCCTTTTCGGGGTCTGGTGTATGTGGCGCACTATATTGAGTAAGATCACTACTGGCTGCTTCAAAACTAGAATATATCCCAGTACCAATAGCTGCTAAAGTCACCGCCCCTGATATACCAGGTTCACCAGAAGTCAGAGTTTGAAGAGGTGTATTTAACACATCCGCCCTGATCTGAGTCCAGGCTTGCGATCTAAAACCACCGCCACCACAGGAAATGATGTCGCTGTCAACAGCCGCAGATATTTTAAGAGTTTCTAATGCTTGTCGAGCTGCAAAAGCCACACCTTCATAAACAGCACGAGCGAAGTCAGGTAATCGGGTTTGACGGCTGACGCCCAAGAAAGCACCACGCAGGTCAGGGTCCCAGTGAGGCGCACGCTCTCCTTCAAGCTGAGGCAGAAACAAAGGGGTAGCTGCACTCCGTGTTGTTTCGGCAACCATCGCAGACATTTCTTCCATAGTTATCCCGCTAACCTGGGTAAACCACAGTTTTGCGTCGCCACCATTTTGCGTTGGAGCTGCATGTAATCGAAGGCCATGGGCTTCTGGAAACACAATCGCACCAGGAGTTGGGACAACCTTGGTTGAAGAAATACCTAGGATTTCACTGGTTCCGCTTAGGTATATACTTGACTGCTCCTTGGCCCCACCAGTCCCAACTAAACCCGCCCAAGCATCCATGGTCCCAGATACGATAGGTGTTCCCTTAAGCGGTCCTTGCTTTACGACCCCTGCAATATCTGTAATGGGAAACAATGGAGCCATCCGCTCAGCGGCACCTGGCACAAGCGCCAGAACCTCTGTAATATAATTCAAGTCATTATCAACAAGACCAATGTTGGACAGGGGGTCAGTAGATGCTTGCCCTGTCAGTTTAAGCATGCAGTAATCTTTTGGCAACATGACCCAACGGGTCTTGGTCCAAATATCAGGCCGATGTTTTGCGATCCAAGCCATTCGCGAAATTGCATGGCTCGCGTCAATTGGCATCGGTGCGCCCCACCAAGCTTCTTTTTGCTCCACTGTTACTTGTGCATCAAAAGCTGTAGCCTCATCACTCGCACGACGATCTTGCCAAAGAATAGCGGGGCATAGGGCGTTTCCATCAGCATCAATAAACACGTGGGTGTTGACCTGACTACATAAGCCAATAGCGGTCACTTGACCCAACTCAAAACTGCTTAAAGCCTTTTCAATCAGCCTAACCCAATCCTCTGGATTTTGCTCAACTATAGTGTCCCCAGTTCTTTTCGTGGAATAGCTTTCCGCAAAGCTTGAATGGACAGTCCCCGATTTGTCCAACACCGCTGCTTTTACCGACGTCGTCCCTACATCAATTCCAATTAGTTTGTCATTTGGCATCAATTTTGTCCGCTTAACTTTCTTATCACGATATCAGATAAAGTTTTTGGAGCTAGATGTATTTGCAATTATCTGGAGGAATTTGATGCCAATCCAACCCACCATTTTGATTTATATAATTAATGATAATTATCAGTAATTTATGATTTTTTTAATGTTATTTAGGGATGTACAATAGTTATTCTGACTAATGTCAAACCCAAAGTCTACTCCAAAGCGTCTTTCAAAAACCTCACTTAAAGTCCTCTCCGTTACCCCTTGAGCTGCTGCCGAGACTATCAAACTGTCGTAGACTGGTAGAGCTGGAATACCAAGCAACTTTAGACGTTTCATTGCCTCAATTAAGCCTTCGCTTTCTTTATACAACGGATGCCACAAGTGGACCAGTTCGTGTGCACCGGAAACCTTTTCAATATTAGGGCTTGTATGCTTTTGTACGTCAGAGATTTAGGCCTACGCAGACCAACTTTCTCGAAGGCCTTTATTGCTGTTGGAGACCAGCGGTTATGAAAACCTATGTGTCTTAACGTCGTCTTGACCCAAGTTTTAACTGTTTCTCTATGTATACCACTTACAGCGTCTATATCCTCACCAGCAGGGAGTTTATAAGACAACAGGCCATGAAGCTTATTTGGTTGACTTGCATTAATATAAATTTCTACAATAGGTTGAATATTTATCTTAATGTGTAAATGCTCACCCTGCTTTAGTTCTTAGTAGTTACTATACCTAGAGGTATATAGACGACCTCCAAGGCTCCATGAGAACTCAGGCCGACCACCTTCATTAAATATGCGCCTAAGACCACAGAACTGCATCCGTTAAGGTACCGTCTGGTTAGAATTATTTGCTAAGGTAAGGGCTGGGTGATATTGGAAAAATATCACCCCGCGCGGCCTTCAGCTAGTTCAGGAGAAGCTTGGTGGCGACACTTATCATTTGGCCTTTCTATGAAGTAGGCGCATTCCTATGGAGACATCGATCCACAGTATCAAAATGTGCAGTAACGGTTTGGTCATTGCCAGACACGTTTCACCAGCAGCTATCCAGTAACTAAGCTACTTTTGGATAATCTTACTAACCCTGCTGATGCACACATCCAACGCTGTCCACGCTGCGCGGCTCCACTTGTCACAATGGTTGTTCACGGTCACGAACCATTCGCATTCTGTAAATCAAATATTATGGAATGCTGCTCTGGCGATACCTGCGAAGCAGATCACAATTTGGCAGCAGGATATAGGAGGATTTAATGAGCTTTTCAGTAAAGTTGAAGCAGGTACTTGATGACCTAGACATAGATGGTTTCAAAAACCTTTTTCAGGATGATTTCGTTTATGTTGATAATTACGAAATGATGACCTCAGACGATTATATTTCTCTTCTCATAAAGCAATGGGCTGAAATCCAAATAAATTTTTCAAGAGCTCAAAATACGCTTGTAGATAATCAGGATATATTTTCTTTCCAATTCACCCGCGATATTGACGGTGTGCCTTACAAGATAACAAACGTATCATTACTAACGGACGGTAAATTTTGGCGCAGTCAAATACACCGTGCGCCTGTCTA
>JAQWKM010000019.1 GCA_029247845.1 Paracoccaceae bacterium
CCGAAGCCGCGCTCCGATTATTGGGCATCATCCAGTTCGCAAAGATGCCTTTATCGCCAACGGAGGCTTTAAAATTGGTTTTGGAATGGCTCCGGGTTTAGCAATGCTCATGGCAAACCTCATGCTAGAGGGCCGCAACGAAATTCCAGAGGAATTTAGACCAGAAACATGCCTGTGAATATTTATTTCATCAGCTTATTCAAGCATCATCGCAATGTCACCACATCTTTCAAAAATGAGCATGCCGTCTTTTCTGCTGGCTCGGGTCATCATTTGCGATTTGTCAAAAGCAGAGCCTCTTCTTGCATGATGGTTAGGTTCTGAGATTGAAGACCTTTCCTGACAATACATTCGGGACAGACCACGAGTGCTTATTTCAAATCACGCTTGTTTTAGCGTTACAGCACCAAAATAGCTATTATACGGCCCCTGTCCATAAACTTTGTTATTAGTAATATTAACAGGCGCCCAAGAGTGAAATGAGATACCATTTATCGATTTGACCGATCGTGTCCCAAATGGCATAACAATCGATCGTTCTGCTTGTAAAAGAAGGCAGGCGAGCGGAAATAAAAAACCAATACAAATGCATGTAAGATAAGGAATCACAAAGCCCTTTTGACTTTCGCACCGCGATTAATATAGAGAAAAAGCTAGACGAACTAAAGAATTTACATTTATTTTAAACGCGAGATTGCTGATGCCCCCCGTTAAGACCTTGAGAGACCTAGAAGTCATACTAGCCCATAATCCAGCAAAAAAGGATGACGCGCGTCTGGCGTTTATTGGTATTTTACGGTCGAACTGGTCTTTAGATGATTGCCCCAAAAATCTTACTCAGGCGCGTGAGAGTACAAAAGGCCAAGGTGTAATCGAAATTGACCCCGAATACAGAGCCGGTTTAACCGGACTCAAAAGAGGGATGAAAATCTGGATACTGCTATGGTTTGATAAAGCGCGCAGGGATATCATCCTGCAAGCGCCGGGCCATGCCAACGGACTAAGGGGCGCATTCGCGTTGAGAAGTCCAGTTCGCCCTAATCCTATATCTATTCAAGCTGTCGAGATAACGACAATAGATAAAGCTTCTGGCGTTATAGGAATAGATGCTACAGATGCGTTTGACGGTACACCTGTCGTTGATATAAAACCATGGAGGCACGGGCTTGATACGCCCAGCATGGAGTAATGATCGCTAATCGAGACGGCCGATTAATCAAGGGAGCAATCGGCCGTAGTTAATCAAATCAGTCAAGCAAACGTCGAGCAATGACTTGGGCCTGAATTTCTGCGGCACCCTCAAAAATGTTGAGAATACGCGCATCACACAGGATCCGGCTTATTTTGTATTCCAACGCAAATCCATTTCCCCCGTGAACTTGTAGACCGTTATCCGCAGCAGACCATGCCACACGCGCTCCCAGAAGCTTGGCCATGCCAGCTTCTAAATCGCAGCGCCGATCGTTATCTTTTTTATAAGCGCTAAAATAGGTCAGTTGGCGCGCAATCATAATTTCTACAGCCATCATCGCCAGCTTATTGGCGACACGCGGGAATTTGATCAAAGCGTTGCCAAATTGTTTTCTGTCTTGAGCATACTGCATTGATACATCCAGAGCAGACTGGGCTACACCTACGGCACGCGCAGCGGTCTGAATACGAGCGCTCTCAAAGGTTTGCATCAGTTGCTTAAAGCCTTTGCCCTCTTCACCACCTAAAAGGTTAGAGCCTTTGACTTTAAAGTTGTCAAAGGCGAGCTCATATTCTTTCATACCCCGATACCCCAGTACCTCAATTTCACTGCCACTCATGCCCTTAGTTGGAAATGGATGCTCTTCTGAACCGGGGATTTTCTCAGCGAGAAACATGGAAAGGCCCCGATGATCTTGACTATCAGGATCTGTTCTAGCGAGAAGTGTCATAACATGGGTCCTAGAGGCATGCGTAATCCAAGTCTTATTCCCAACGATTGTGTAATCACCACCATCTTTGACGGCGCGAGTGCGCAATGCCCCTAAATCCGATCCAGTGTTTGGCTCGGTGAATACAGCCGTTGGTAGGATTTCAGCGCTTGAGATCTTGGGCAACCAGTGCGATTTTTGTTCGTCCGTACCGCCACATAAGATTAATTCCGCTGCAATTTCTGACCGCGTTCCAAGCGACCCTACACCTATGTAACCGCGCGATAGTTCTTCTGATACTACCGCCATTGAAGCTTTTGACATACCCAGGCCTTCAAATTCTTCCGGAATGGTCAAACCGAACACACCCAACTCTGCCAGTTCTTCGATTATCTCCATTGGGATGAGCTCATCTTTTAAATGCCATTCGTGGGCTACTGGTTCGATGCGGTCTACTGTGTAACGGCGGAATTGTTCTCGGATCATTTCCAGCTCTTCATCAAGACCAGACGCACCAACCGTAGCATCCGCGTTGTTCTCTTGCATTAACTCGACAAGTCTCATGCGTGCAGCTTGAGTGTTTCCCTGTTGCGTAAGCAATTCAACCTCTTTGCTTACAAAGCCTTTCTGCACTTTCTGCGTAATACCAATATCTTGAAGCCGAAGAATTTCGGTTTGGCTCATTGGGATCCCACCATAGACTTGCCAAAGGTATTCGCCAAATGCAATCTGGTGGATGAGTTTTTCTGTCTCGCCAAATGCACCATTGGCATCTAAGGCCACTGCCCATTTTTGCATTTGGCGCAGAGCCTCAAAGTAAGTTGCAAGCCATGCAAGCCCATGTGCTGAGGTTTGATTTTCCTCGATCAGCTTGCCGGATACTTGGCCGTTTGTCTCGACCTGAGCGCGAACTGTCTCAACCGCTACATGGAAAAGTTCCTCAAGCTTTACAAGCGCTTTGGAAGACACGTCTAGCAGATCCGGCAGAACCACTGTTCGCGACGAGGTCAAGTTTTGTCCATCATGTGCCATAATAATTATCCTTTTACATCAGCATGTGCATAATCACTTTGCAATCTCAGCGCAACAAAAATGCGGCTATGGTATTAAAATTGTTCTAAAATTTCGCGTTACTTTTCTGGTGCAGAGCACTATTGACCATGTTAAGAGCGATATATGAGCCATTATTTAATACATTTCGACCTATTTAGCATAGTTTTTTCCCTCATTGTCGGCTTCTCAGCAGGGTTTATCAAAGGAATAGTCGGTTTTGCGATGCCGATGATCCTTCTTTCAGGTATGACTATAATAGTGCCCGCAGATGCCGCACTTGCAGCTCTGATTTTACCGACAGTATTCAGCAATATTCAACAAGCCAACGCACAGGGTTTTGCATCCGCGGTCTCTTCGATTGGCCAGTTCAAAATGTTTTTGATCGTCGGCGCGCTTTTCTTACTATTGGGTGCCTATCTCACTCCCCTGATACCCTCTCAGCTATTTCTGGGTATTATGGGGTGCCTGATAGTTTCTTTTTCCCTATTTCAAATACTTGGACCTAAGTTTCAAATAGACCGAGGCAATAGGCTGGCGACGGTTTTTTTCGCCTCTATTTCAGGCTTTTTTGGTGGCATTTCGGGCGTATGGGGACCACCTACGGTTGCCTACTTAACGGCTTTAAATACCGAAAAGACCGAACAGATACGCGTTCAGGGTGTAATTTATGGACTGGGGGCAGCGCTACTTTTATTTGGTCACTTGATGTCCGGAATCTTTTCGTGGGAAACAGCTCCTCTCTCTGCGTTTCTAGTCGCACCGGCCCTGCTCGGGGTCTGGCTAGGTACACGCATTAGGGATCACTTTGATCAAAAGACATTTCGTACCGCTACACTATTCGTACTTTTGATAGCAGGAGGTAATCTGATACGGCGCGCTTGGCTTGGATGAGCTTTTCAAAAATAGTACGCGCTAACCTATTAAAAAATTTACTCCCGGATCACTGATCTGGGAGAGAGTTCACAGAGCTTTTTCTCTTTAATAAATAACCCAATACCACTGCTTAAATTCCCAAACGACCCTTTTTGAAAGAATCCGCCCGAATCCCCAAGGCATTTTTGCTTACTCTCATGGTTAACACCAATTAGTCAATTTCAGATGCACTAGTTTGGCGGGTTGATGAATGCGCTTTGCTGTCTTCTTGAACAACCAAAAACGCGCTCAAGGCGCTGGAAGCCTCTTTTATATTAATTTCCTCAAGATCTTTATCGTAAAAAACCCACAGGCTAAAATGCACTTGAGGTCAATGCTAATAAAATTAGCTTTGCGAACTACACTCTTAATCTCGTCGTTAAGCTTTATGTTAGCTTTTAAAAACATTTTCTCAACAGTTTCAGCTTTTAACTCTGCCGAGTTTTCCAGCTGTCGCAAGGCAACAGGTCTGTTGACCTCTAAATAAGCTTGCCACAAAATTTCAAAGTAATCCTTAGAGGATAAGCCACTGCAAATTTTATGTTTCTTCCATTGGTGCCATTCAATGCCACCAATGCCCATAATATTTTTCGATTGTGCGCTCCTGCGCTGACTTGAAGGGGAATAAACAACTTGGCAAAGTGACGACCACCTGCTCATATCCTGCGGCCACAGCCCATGCAGGATCCATCAGTAATCTGTCTCTTGGCCACAGTGGGGTAATGAATTTGTCTATCCTTTGAGCCCACACCAAATCGGTGAAAAGCTAAGAAATTGGACATAATGATCGAATTCTTCACCCAGTAAAATGTAAGTTATAGAAAAGAATGCCCCAACACTTTGAATAACGATACCGCGCATTCGCTCTTTCCTTTCTGAACCAGAAGTAGTATAAAGTCATTCGTTTCCCCGCATCGGTAAACCGCCTACTAAAGGTGACCTGCTCGTCAGGTAGCGGGGAAGGTTTTGCAAGGAGAGATATAAACATGGCTAAACCAATTATGGCAAGGGCAACCGCAGTTTGGCTTGTGGACAATACCACACTGACATTTAAACAGATCGCTGATTTTGTGGGTATGCATGAATTAGAAGTGCAGGGTATCGCTGATGGAGATGTAGCAACTGGCGTCAAAGGGTTTGATCCTATTGCGAACAACCAACTCGAGGTATCAGATATTAAGGCAGCCGAGGAAAACCCGCTGCATTCCCTGACCCTAAAATTCAATGCAGCTGCAGTGGGAGAAGAAAAAAGGCGTGGTCCACGCTATACACCGTTATCAAAGAGGCAGGATCGTCCAGCGGCTATTTTGTGGCTTGTCAAATTCCACCCCGAGTTGACAGATGGTCAGATTGGCAAACTCGTCGGTACGACGAAGCCCACAATCCAAGCCATCCGCGAAAGAACACACTGGAATATCTCGAACATTCAGCCCATTGATCCGGTCGCTCTTGGACTTTGCAAGCAATCCGAGCTCGACCAAACTGTACAAAAAGCAGCTACAAAGAAAGCTGGCGGTGCTGTTGTCATGACGGATGATGAACGCCGCAAGCTTGTAGGAACTTCGCAGTCTTTGGGTATGCCAGCAGAGCCGAAGATACCGGCAGGAATAGAAGGTCTGGAAAACTTTAGTTTGCGCGAAGATGACGCAAAGGATAGGACCGACGAAAAAGAATTTCTGGATGCTGACAGCTTTTTTAACCTTCCAGATGCTGACGATCAACCCGACTATTCCGAAAAATAAGGCGCAAGATTGCCCAAGAGGCTAGATTAAAACGATTTCCGCGCTTTCAGTGCAGCGGATATCGTACCATCGTCAAGATAATCAAGCTCACCACCGATTGGGACACCCTGTGCGAGAGACGTTATTTTTACACTATCTCCAAGCTGATCCGAAATGTAATGCGCTGTGGTTTGACCGTCTATAGTTGCGTTGAGGGCAAGGATCACTTCGCTGACATTCTCTGTCGCGATACGGTCCATGAGTTTGGGAATTCTGAGCTCGCTGGGACCAATTGCATCAAGCGCCGAGAGCGTTCCACCAAGCACGTGATAGCGCCCCTTGAAGACCATAGTGCGCTCCATGGCCCAAAGGTCAGCAACATCTTCAACCACGCACATCTCACCGTTAGACCTGCCTTCATTTTCACAAATACCACAAATGTCCGATGTTCCAATATTTCCACAATTAAGGCATTCTCGGGCCGTTGCTGCAACTTGCTGCATTCTATTCGCTAATGGAATAAGCTGCAAAGACCGCTTGCGGATAAGGTGCAGCACTGCCCGTCTTGCAGAGCGGGGGCCAAGACCTGGCAATTTTGCCATCTGCTCGATCAAGGCATCGATATCTGTTGTGCTACTCATTTTATACACGCCAAGGACAGATGATATATTCCCTAAACTCCTGCCTTAGAATGGCAAGTTCATCCCCGGCGGCAAACCAAGCCCTTCGGTCAATTTGGACATTTCCTCCTGTGCGCGCTCGGATGCTTTTTGCTGAGCATCTTTGATCGCCGCCAGAATCAGATCTTCGAGCACTTCTTTATCATCGCTAGAAAATATAGACGGGTCGATATCTAGGGCGGTCAACTCACCCTTGGCTGTCGCAGTTGCTTTTACCAACCCGGCTCCAGACTGTCCGGTGACCGAAATGATATGCATTTCATCCTGCATTTGGGCCATCTTGCCCTGCATCTCTTGTGCAGTTTTCATCATTTTGGCCATATCGCCAAGGTTGCCTAACCCTTTTAACATTCGATCTCTCCTCGTCGAGTTAATTTTTAAGTAAGTATTGTTAGGCTGAAAGACAAGAATTTTTGTGCCAATTTGCTAATAATAAACGGCAAAAGCTCTGGTTGTACCGTTTTGGACCAACATCCATCGCAAAAAGCTAGATTAAATCATAGAGAATTCCTTTGACTTTAGGGCCTTTATACAGCTTGGAAATTTTGGGATATAAGATTGACCTAAGCTTTTGCCTGGTCTAGGCGCACAACAAACAGTCCCTAAGGAGCATCTATGGCCAGAAAACCCAAAGGGCGGGATATTTCAGGGTGGCTGGTTATTGATAAGCCTGCCGGCATTACGTCAACCGCTGTAGTGAATAAAGTAAAATGGGCATTAAGCGCTCAAAAAGCGGGCCATGCCGGTACGCTTGATCCCGATGCGACGGGAGTCTTAGCCGTCGCATTAGGTGAAGCTACCAAAACTGTCCCTTACGTGACCGACGCTATGAAAGCATATAAATTCAAAGTCCGTTTAGGCCAGTCCACAAATACGGATGATGCCGCAGGGAAAATCATTAATCAAAGTGACACAAGACCGCAAGGAAGCGTGATCAAAGAAACACTGCTGAAATTCGTCGGTGATATTAAACAAGTGCCACCTCAATTTTCGGCTGTCAAAATCGATGGAGAGCGGGCCTATAAGCTCGCCCGCCAAGGAGAGGATTTAACTCTATCGGCGCGACCCCTTTATGTCGAAAGCCTTGTGCTTTTAGGTATACCTGACACCGACCATATCGAGTTGAAAATGGTCTGTGGAAAAGGTGGCTACGTGCGATCCGTCGCGCGCGATTTAGGAGAGCTTCTAGGATGTTATGGCCACGTCCAAAGCCTCCGCCGCATCTGGTCAGGCCCCTTCAAAGTGGAAAAAGCAGTTACATTTGAGACCGTAGAACGGCTTGCTAAAACGTCCAATTTGGATCAGTTTATTTTACCGCTAGAAGTTGGTCTGGACGATCTCAAATGTTTAAACTGCCCCCCTGAGCATGCTGCAAAACTACGCAACGGAAATCCAGCCATGGTGATCACCTCAGATGCCGAATACGGTGAAACCTGTTGGGCGGCACTGGAGGGGCGCGCCGTTGCGATTGGGGTTTACCGCGCAGGCAAACTTCACCCCAACAGGGTCTTTCTGGAACCCGCAATAAATGACGTAGACGATCAAGCAGGCTGATACTCGACGAACGCCAATTGCACCTTGCTATTTTTTGCTAATGTGGCGAAAACACACTTATGATAGAAAAATTTCATCAAAAAGACGATGCAAAGTCGACGGCGCTATATTCTGACTGCCTATTATATCGCTATAGTCTCACAAGGATATGGGATACAGATGGACAAAAAGTGCACTTCATTATGCTCAATCCGTCCAGAGCGACAGAAGTGAAAAATGATGCGACTGTGGAGCGCTGTGAAAGACGCGCGCGCGCCCTAGGATTTGGCGCTTTTTGCGTAACGAATATATTTGCATGGCGGGACACTGATCCTAAAAAAATGCGTGCGGCAAGCGACCCAGTTGGGCCTTATAATGACCAAGCAATCCAGCACGGCTGTGATTGGGCAGATACCATAATTGCCGCCTGGGGAACGCATGGGGAACACTTGAAGCGTGGAAGCAGGGTCAAAGACATCCTTCTGCAAACTCAAAAGACGATTTGTCACCTTGGATTAAGCAAAGCAGGCCATCCCAAACATCCCCTCTATATTAGCTATCTTCAGCAACCTGAAAATTGGGAGATGTAAATGAGCAATCAAAATACTGAAACTGAGCGATTGGCAGACGCATTGGAAAAAATTAATTCTCATAACTTTATGCGAAACTATAATTCTATCTGCGATTTATCTGGGTCAATTTTTTACGAGGACTGGCGTTTGGGCTGGGCTCTGTCATTGGTGCGACCTTTTTAGTCTATATATTCCTCAAAAACTGGCCCAAATCGAATTAATTCCAATTCTAGGGGACTGGGCATTTAGGCTAATCGCAGAAGTCGAAAACCCTATTAATTATCTATTGTGCGCATATATTGCTGCCTCCTAAGTGATCAGGCATCCTTGAACGGCCAGCCATACTGGAAGTCTATCCGAGTACCTCAATTAGGCTTGAGGACATTGGGGTCATTGTCCAGTAGACACGTAAGGGTAAAAACGCTTTTCATATGACATGAATCAGTCTATACGACGCATCCGGATGATATTTATTCGTTAAGTACTCCAAGGGCCCTGCTGGACGACATCCCGGCCTGCGCCATCAACATTCAAGAATAGGAGACCCCGATGTCGATAACTGCAGAAGAAAAAGCGCGGGTAATGAGCGAATTTGCAATGAAAGAGGGCGACACAGGGTCACCTGAAGTTCAAGTTGCTATTTTGACTTCGCGTATCAATACCCTCACTGAGCACTTTAAGACCCACAAGAAAGACAACCACTCGCGCCGAGGATTGCTGAAAATGGTTGCTCTTCGCCGGAAGCTGTTGGACTATGTAAAAGGCATCGAAGAAAGCCGCTATCAGGACCTGATAAAGCGTCTGGGTATTCGGCGCTAATAGACTTATTGACAAAAATTTGGCCTCCGGCTCATGTTGTATCGTGAGACCAAATTTTCATAACTTGGCTTGGGTCTGTTTGAACCACTGGTGAGTATCTTTAAAATTATAAATTATCTAATGTAAGTTAGAGAAAACAATCTAGTTTCCTCTAACCCAGTATTATTTTACGTGATAATCAATATAGCCTTCTCCTAAATTAACAGCCGTTAGGATTTTGTTTATTCGAAGTTCACCAAGGTTTTCATAACCACCCTACCCAAGCGTCCACGACTACTATGACCACTGCAAGTACTATCCAATCAATAGACTAAGTCCCCTCTCGCATAAGAAAAATCTTTTTGTCCTTCTTAATATTCTCCTTAGAAATTTCATCTTCTGCCATTATTTTTGAAATTTATAAGTAGTTATATGCTCTTTTAACATACGAACAAAATTCACTAGGTCGGGAATTTTTCGCATTAGCTTAAAATCATCAGTGATCATTCAACATTACGCCACTTAATTGCGTTAAAAAACTTATGCCTATTTACAGCTTTAAGTTCAGAGATTTTAAGTTTCAATAAATAAAAGTTTCAATCTGGAATTAA
>JAQWKM010000038.1 GCA_029247845.1 Paracoccaceae bacterium
TCTAGCTCTGTCTTTCGTACATTGACCAACCGATCTAACACGAGATTTAGACGTGGCTCAATAAGGCCAAAGTGGCTTGCGGCGCTATCTACTTTTGATCGCACAAAAGAGGGGCGAAGCGTGCCCGAAACATCATAGAGATGCATTTTTTGTTTTTGGACAAGTGCAACCAGCGCCGATGGCAGACGCTCGGACATATGGTCAAGCTTTTGACGTTCGTAATGAAAAAGCACCTCTGGCTTCGGTAAGGCGCGTCCCAGATCGCACAGGCGCTGCGATCTTGTCGTGAGATGATTGCTCAGCGCGCGGCTCATACGCGCGCTCTGAGCCTCAGCCCAAGCCAAAAGTTCGTGCCTAACCGGGACGGCCAACTCAGCTGCAGCGGTCGGTGTCGGTGCGCGCTTGTCGGAGACGAAGTCAATCAAAGTGGTGTCTGTTTCGTGACCGACAGCCGAAATTAAGGGGATATCCGACTCTGCCGTCGCTCTGGCAACGATCTCTTCGTTGAAACCCCAAAGATCTTCAAGCGAACCACCACCGCGCGCGACGATCAACAAATCAGGTCTCGGAACTGCGCCACCTGGGGTCAGTGCATTAAAACCAGCAATCGCCTTTACAACGTCTGTGGCACATTTATCTCCCTGTACAGTAACGGGCCAGATCATGACTTTGCGCGGAAAACGATCGCGCAAACGGTGCAAGATATCACGAATAACTGCCCCAGAAGGCGACGTTACAACGCCGATGATCTCCGGGAGATAAGGAATGGCCTTTTTACGCGTCTCATCAAAAAGACCTTCCGCCGCCAGCATAGCTTTTCGCTTTTCAAGCATCGCCATCAAGGCGCCAACGCCAGCAGGTTTTATATCCTCAATTACCAATTGATATTTTGATTGCCCACCAAATGTCGTGATTCGACCCGTGGCAACAACTTCGAGCCCCTCTTCCGGCTGGACCGGCAAACGGGCGGCAACACCTTTCCAGATCACAGCTGAGATCACCGATTTATCGTCTTTAAGGTCTAGGTAAACATGACCCGAGCGGGGAAAGGACACTCTCCCGATCTCACCTTTGATCCGCACATGCGAAAATTCGCCCTCTATTACGCGCTTAATTGCTCCAGAAATTTCAGAAACGCTAAATTCTGGATCATTTAAACCAATTTCGGGGGAATCTATCAGGTCATTCATCTGGTCTCACTTGTGTCATTGATGATCCAAGCTTAGAACGCCCTGAAAGAAAGTCCAAGAGGAGCTAGGTATGAAAATACTGATTTTAGGCGGGGGTGGGCGCGAACATGCATTGGCTTGGGCTATCAAACAGAACCCTAAGTGCGACGAACTGCTCTGCGCGCCCGGAAATGGGGGAATAGCCGACATCGCAACGTGCCATTCGATAGATATTGAGAATCCCAAAGAGGTCGTACAGTTTGCCAAAGCCCAAAGCATAGACTTTGTGATCATAGGACCAGAGGCTCCTTTGGTATTGGGCGTTTCAGACGCCTTACGCGCAGCAGATATTTTGACATTTGGTCCCAGCCAGGCGGCAGCAAAGCTCGAAGCCAGTAAAAATTTCACAAAAGAAGTTTGCACCAAGGCCAAAGCCCCCACCGCAGCCTATGCATATTTCACAGACGTGAAATCTGCCAAAGAGTATATTCAGACCCAAGGCGCGCCAATTGTAATCAAAGCCGACGGGCTTGCAGCGGGTAAAGGCGTTGTAGTGGCCATGGACGTTAAAACTGCGCTAAACGCTGTTGAAAACATGTTTGTTGGAGATTTTGGAGCGGCCGGTAGAAAAGTCGTAGTTGAAGAGTTCATGAAAGGTGAAGAAGCCTCGTTTTTTGTGCTTTGCGATGGCCTGAATGCGGTACCAATTGGTACCGCACAAGATCACAAACGCGTGGGCAACGGCGACACTGGAGCAAATACAGGCGGTATGGGCGCTTATTCTCCTACACCGATTCTGGATCACGCCATGGTTCAGAAAACTTTGGATCAGATTGTCATCCCAACTTTGAAAGTGCTGAACGATAGCAAAACCCCATATCAGGGGGTTCTCTATGTCGGTCTGATGATCAAAGATAATCAACCGCGACTGGTTGAGTATAATGTCCGCTTTGGTGATCCCGAGTGTCAGGTGTTGATGATGCGGCTCGGAGCACAGGCACTTGACCTAATCGAAGCCACCGCGCGCGGTATGCTCGAGGGCGAAAAAGTAAATTGGGCAGATGATCATGCCATCACAGTGGTTATGGCTGCAAAAGGCTATCCCGACACATATCAAAAGGGGTCTGTGATTAGCGGCCTTGAAGCATTGCCAAAGGATGCAAAAAACATGTGTTTCCATGCTGGAACCAAGGCCAGTGATGTGGGTTTGACGGCAAATGGGGGACGGGTTTTAAACATAACTGCGCGGGGCGACAGTTTGAAAGAGGCGCGAGATCGCGCTTATGCCATGGCCGATCAAGTGGATTGGCCAGAAGGGTTTTATCGCACAGATATCGGCTGGCGAGCTCTATGAAAAATTCTTAAAAGGTCACTTCAGGTTAGCCATATGAAACTGCTATTTAGTATTCTCTATTTTCATCGTTTGAGAACTGCAGTCGCGAACCCATTGAAACTAGTGCACGCCCACCAAAACGCGAGAGCCATGCAAGGACAACAGGATGGGTAATTTTTGACCAAAATTTATCTGCAACAAGCGCATAAGCGATAGAATTTATGGCGGTAAGACCATTAAATGTAGACACTAAGATGGCAAATTGGGGTAAAAGTGGAGCATATACACCCAGAAATTGCGGCACAAACGTGATGAAGAAAACAATAGATTTTGGATTGAGATTAGTGACAGCTACAGCGTGATAAAACACACCGCAATACTTATAGTATGAACGTCTTTGAGATCGCCAAGTAAAGCTGTAGAGGAACTGCGCAAAATCTTAACACCGAGATAAACAAAGTAGATTGCACCAATCCATTTTAAAACTGTGAATAGTGTGACGGATGCCAAGACTATAGCCCCCAACCCAGCTAATGAAGCTGACATCACGATAATGTCTCCGAGTGTCACACTCGCCACTGTCGCCAGCGCCACAAGTTTGCCTTGACTGATCACAGCTCGTCACAAGTAAGACCTTTGACCCTAGGAGCAAGACTAACGCTAGAGGCTTCTACAAATGTCAGCCAAATTTGAAAGTCCATAAGAACCTTTTTTTACGTTAAAACTCTGAAAGATATAAAGTGGATCATAAAGAAAAAGTGTCGTTTATCACATCGGGATTACAAAATCTGTGTATACGTTTTCAAGCCAAGATGACCGCAACATAGTCCTAGTAGTATGTAGTGACCTTAAGCCTTTTTTGATCACGGTCCCAAAAGTAGATTGACCTTCAGAATTTATAATCGACAATATCCACCTTTGTCACTTTTTGGCCAGATATATTTTTTAGAATTAAGGTTTCTATTGTTCTGCAAAAGTTCAGAAAATCTTCATCAGATACTCGTAAATCAATTGTTGTATCTCGTGAGACATGTTTGATGTTTGTGCGAAAAGGATTGCAGCGCTAAATGCCCATTTATGGCTTCTATTATGAGGTGCTCAGTTGGATTGTCTGCCAAAGCACCAAGCCTTGGAAGTTTTGTCTAACCAGTCCTGCGATCTTTAAGATTCTGGAGCAAATTATTTACTATATCAAATCTGCTTTTCTGGCATCTGTACAACCAGTCCTTCAAGCGCATCAGTGACCTTAAGCTGGCAGGTCAACCGCGATCTGGCAGGATCGGGCTCATAGGCGAAATCCAGCATATCTTCTTCCATATCATCCTTGGGGGGGACTTTGTCTACCCAAGCCGGATCGATATAGACATGGCAGGTCGAGCATGCGCAGGCACCGCCACAATCCGCCTCAATCCCAGGAATATTATTATCACGGGCACCTTCCATAACAGTTAGCCCATTGGCCACGTCGACAACGTGTTCGGTTCCACTGTGTTCAATGTAGGTGATCTTTGCCATTGTTAGATGCTCCTGATCTTAAATCGTTTGTACTTCCTAATAGGGCGAGCCAGATTCTGCTAGTCTATTTTACAAAATGAAAAACATCTCTTGCTATAAAGTAATTTTGTTCTACCTTTGTTCTCATTCAAATATTTTCGTGAGCGAAACGTAATGCCCCAAAATTGGCCATGTTCTCCGAAAGCCTGCCCAGCAGATAAGTTAGGCAACCCGCCAGAGGGGGCCCGCTTGACTGTCGCCGGACTTGTCATCCTAAGACAACGCCCCGGTACGGCAAAAGGCGTTATTTTCATCACTTTGGAAGATGAAACGGGGGTCGTGAATGTGATTGTGTGGCGCAGTCTTTACGAGCGGTATCGCCGCGCTGTGATCTCGGGACGGCTGTTGCGTGTGACGGGCCGTTTACAGCGTGGATCTGGGACAACACATATTATTTCAGAGCAGATAGAAGATATATCACATATGCTTGATACCTTGCTCAATGTGCCCACAGCCCCATTTACTAATATCCGAACTTAGCTTTATATTTCAAATTGCGGATAAAAGGGACCTGATATGGCTTTCAACAGTCAATATTTCAGGATCGCGGCGTGTTAAAGTGCGATTATGGGATATAATATTTCCCTAAGTCCAGCGCCAGTGTGGATGCGGTGACCTAATATAAATACCAGCAGAAAATCATTGAGCCTGCAGTTTATTAAACGGTTAAAGAAAAAGAACATTGCAAAAGTTTCAATCAGAGGGTTACTTGGATACTTATGTACTCAGTCTGCAAACAAGACTTGAGTATCTAAAACGTCTTTAGGTTTCGCTCGTACCAATCTCGGTCGACACCGCAGCACGCAATCAAGCGATACCTCATCTCAATGAGTAAAAACGAGCGCTCTGAACCTGTCAAACCGCTCGAAATTATATGTCTATTCAATCTCCAGGACCACAAATCTGGGTTCGCCATCTCGCCGTATCAGTAAGAGAATTGAACCACGACCACCCTCTTTTGCCGCCTCAACCTGCACTTTAAAATCCTCCAAAGTGGCTATATTGGTTTGCCCTGCATCCGTTATAATATCACCAGGGCGCAAGTCTTTTTCGAAAGCGTCAGAGGCTTCATTGACTTCTAAAACATAAAGCCCCGATGCATCCTGCGAGAGAGATTTCTCTTCCCTTAGAGCGTCATCTATTTCCGCAAGTGCAAGTCCTAGAATACCCTCAGGTTGGACTGGCTTGCTGTTAACCTGATTTGCGTTCACGGGGCGTTGTCCCAAAACTACATCAAATGTTTGTCGCTTGCCATTGCGTAAAACAACTACTTTAACCGTTTCACCAACTGCCGCACGACCAACCATACGGACTAGTTCACCAGCATTTTCGACAGTCTCACCGTTAAACAAAGCAATAATATCTCTGGTTTCCAGCCCTGCCTTTAACGCAGGGCCACCATCAAACACTTCTGATATTATAGCGCCTGAAGAATCTTCTAGATCGAGCGTTCTTGCAATTTCTTCCGTAACCGGGCCGATAGATACACCTAACCAGCCACGCCTTACCTCGCCAAATTGGCGCAATTGCTCAACGACGGGTGAAACAACATTTGCAGACATTGAAAAGCCAATCCCAATCGAGCCCCCGTTGGGCGATAGGATTGCAGTATTTACACCAATCACATGACCATCCATGTTGAACAAAGGCCCACCCGAATTGCCCCGGTTGATTGCTGCATCAGTCTGAATATAGTCATCATAACTTCCAGAAAGCTCACGATTGCGGGCAGATATAATTCCAGCAGATACTGAAAATCCCTGCCCCAAAGGATTGCCGATTGCCATAACCCAATCGCCAACTCGCGCAGTATCACTGTTACCAAAACTGACAAAATCCAGCGGATCATTGACATCCAGTTTCAAGAGAGCAATATCAATATTTTTGTCCACACCGATAACAGTCGCGGCATGCTCAGTACCATTTGGAAATTCGACCATAATCTCATCTGCGCCTTCGATTACGTGATTATTGGTAACCACAAACCCATCTTCGGAGACGACAAATCCGGATCCCAGTGCAGAAGTATTTCGAGGGCTTCTACGACCAGGGTTTTGGTCGTTAAAGTCACGAAACAAATCTTCAAACGGGCTCCCTTCTGGAACAACCCCTTTCGGGACCAAGCTCTTAGCAACTTTTGTCATTGTAGTTATGTTAACTACTGCCGGGCTAATCCGTTCGACGAGACCTGCGAGACTATCCGGCGCTGACCGCGCCGCAGACGCAAAACTATGAAATATCAAAATAGCTAGCGCCAAAAATGCCAGTTGCAGCATCTTGCGAGCAGCCATATCGCTTTTTGGGGCAATCTTTGATGCTATCTTCGGCAAACGCTGATGGTACATATTAAAAACGCTCCTGTGTTTCTTGTTTTTAGTCTTGTTAGACAACTGTTTTCTTAAGAGATAGTTTTCAAATAGCCACTTTACAACAGGCGAAGAAATTTTTGGTAGGTCGTTAGATTTTGCGAGCATAACAAAATCTTAGAAATTATTAAATAATCTCATTCGCCTAAAAATCCACAATAAATAATAAGGCACTGATCGAAATATAAAAAATAACGCAGTGAGCTTAGTTAAAAAATCGCTCAACCGTGTAAAGGATTACGGCGCCCAAAAGTGCGGATGATGCACCAAAAATACGCCGCGAGTTGACTGGCATCTCACCCAGCTGGCGCAGCATGTTTTCAACAAAAAGAGGAGCCAGTGCATAGACCAGCCCCTCTATAAGCAATACAAGGCCTACGCCCCATATAAAGGCGGAAATCATTTACGGCCTTGGTCAAACTTGAGATAATTAAAGAACTCAGAGTCTGGAGACATCACCATAGTAGTGTTTTGTCCACGTAGAGCATTGCGGTACGCGCCCAATGAGCGGTAAAATTCAAAGAACTCCGGATCCGCACCATAAGACTCGGCAAAGATAGAGTTTCTTTCCGCATCAGCAAGACCGCGAATGATTTCAGATTCGCGCTTTGCTTCAGAAACAATCTCAACCTGTGTTCGATCAGCGGAGGCTCTGACCCGCTGTGCAGCCTCGTTACCGCGGGCAATCTCGTCCGCCGCTTCACGTTCGCGTTCAGCCCGCATTCTAGCAAATGTCGCGTCAAGATTCTGCCGAGGTAAATCCGTCCGCTTAAGACGCACGTCGATCACTTCTATTCCCATTTCTTGCGCGTCGATAATAGCACCGTTACGAATGCGCAGCATCAATGCCGCACGATCGGAACTGAGAATATCGTTTGATGCGACAGACCCAAGAATTTCCCGTGTTTGAGAGCTTAGAATACGATCTAGCCTTGCACCAGCAACACTGATCGATTGATCACCCGACGAACCCGTAACTTGGCGAAATTTATTAATATCAACAATTCGGTAGCGCGCAAAGGCATCAACGACTAGACGCCTATCATCAAGTGGTGTTACTTCGAGCGGGTCAATATCACGACTGAGGATGCGGTCATCATACCGTACAACAGATTGAATAATCGGTAACTTGAATGCAAGACCTGGATCTTCTTTGGTGGCAACAACACGACCAAATTGCAGGACAAGAACTTTTTCACGCTCGTCTACGATGTAGACCGAAGAGTACAGTCCGATAATGATAAGAACGGCACCTACTATAACTAGATTTAAAATGCGCATTACTTGGACTCCTTAGTCAATTGGTTCAACGGCAGGTATGGAATGACACCCGAGCCACCAACATTCTCGTCGATAATAACTTTATCAAGTCCGCCCAAAACCTCCTCCATCGTCTCTAGATATAGTCGTTTACGCGTGACTTCCGGCGCTTTCGAATACTCTTCTAAAACGGCACTGAAACGGCTTGCTTCACCAGTCGCTTCGTTCACCACGCGAGCACGATAGCCTTCGGCTTCTTCGAGGACCTGAGCGGACTCACCGCGCGCTTGGGCCAATACTCGGTTGGCATAAGCGTCGGATTGTTTCAATAAACGGTCGCCTTCCTGTTCTGCGGCTTGAACGGCTCTGAACGCATCTATAACTTGCTCGGGCGGGTCTGCTTTTTCAAAGTTAACCCGGACAATGTTAACGCCGCTGTCATAACTGTCTAGTGTATCTTGGATAAGTTCTTCCAATTTTGCCTTAATTGCACCACGATCTTTGTTCAAGATTGGGGCCAGCTCAGACTGTGCTATAATTTCGCGCATTGCAGACTCGGCGACAACCCGGATTGTTTTGCGCGGATCGCGGAGGTTAAAGAGGTAGAGCCTAGGATCTGTTACATTCCAAACAACTTGGAAGTCGATATCAATTATGTTTTCATCGCGCGTCAGCATAAGACCCGCATCCCCCAGAACTTGGCCCACGCCAATATCTTCGGTCTGCTCCCGATCAACTGGAAGAATTTCGGCCGTTACAACCGGCAAAGGTGCAAAGTTCAAACCCTCCTCGCCAGTCTGGTAATATTTTCCCAGAAAAAGCTCCACTGATTTTTCATAATTTTGCACCTGATAAAAGCTTGCAAACAGCCAATATGCCACCGCTAGGAAACCCGCAGCAAAGAATGCGCCACGCCCCAGTTTGGGCCCGTCGCCTTGGTCTCCACCCCCACGGTTTTGGCCGCCTCCGCGCCCCCCCATGAGCACTTGGAGTTGCTCTCTGCCTTTTCTCAGCATTTCATCTATTTCGGGTGGCACTTGCGAACCCGAATTGTTAGGTTTTTTTGGCCCTTTGTCAGGAGAGCCGCGGTCATCACCGCCCTGCCCGCCGCCGCCCCATGGGCCGCCGTTATTCCCAGTCATAAATATAAGTTCCCTTTGTCGGTCATTATTTTTAGCTCAAGTTCTAAGAGTGAAGTGGGCACCCATTTTAATAAGTCAAGTTTTCCGTGTCGGCTCTCGCATCGTAACAAGCTCTTCTGCGATCGTCGGGTGCACCGCCATAGTTCGATCGAAATCTTCTTTTGTCGCTCCCAGTTTAATGGCTATGCCCAAAAGCTGTATCATTTCGCCGGCCTGCGGCACAACGATATGACACCCTAGTACTTTGCGGGAATTGGCGCAAACTACAAGCTTCAATAACGATTTGTCGTCACTTCCTGCAAAAAATTGGCGCATTGGCCGAAAATTGGAAACGTATACTTCAATCGGCCCCTGCGCACGCGCTTCTTCTTCTGAAAGCCCAAGGGTTCCCATTTCGGGTTGCGTGAAGATTGCCGTCGGTATCAGCGCATGATCGACCGGAGTGGGCTGACCGCGAAAAACTGTCGCAATGAATGCCATGGCTTCATGAATTGCGACCGGGGTTAGATTGACACGGTCAGTCACATCACCAAGCGCATAAATAGAGGGCACTTTCGTCTGCGAATATTCATCCACGATAATTTCGCCTTTGGCGCCCAGATCAACGTCAACTGCCGGGTCAATAAGGTTTTTGGTGTTGGCCGAACGGCCTGTCGCATACATCACAGCATCATAAACTTGTGTTGCGCCGTTCGTGTCCGTCACTAAAAGACCGTTTGGGGTCTTTTCTATTTTTTCGACGTTCAAACCACAGCGCAAATCAACGCCGCGTTTTACCATTTCACCGGCCACAAGATCGCGCGCCTCATTATCAAATCCACGCAAAACCTGCTCACCGCGATAATACTGCGTTGTTTTGACCCCCAAACCGTTCATAATGCCAGAAAATTCCGAGGCTATATAACCCCCGCCCACGATCAGAATGGATTCTGGTAGACGATCAAAGTGGAACATCTCATTTGACGTAATAGCGTGGTCAATACCTTCTATCTTTGGCAAAGTTGGCGTACCGCCAACGGCCACGAGAATAGTTTGAGCCGTGATGCGCTCACCATTACTAAGTTCAACTGTATGCTCCTCTACGATCTTTGCTCTGGAATCAAAAGTATGCACCCCGGCCCGTTTTAAGAGACCACGGTAAATAGCTTCAAGCCGATCCAGTTCTTGGGTCAGTTTTTGATGAAAAACAGTCCAATCGAATTTTGCCTCAGAAAATGTCCATCCATAGCCTTCCGCCTCCGGCAAAAAATGTGCAACATCACTGGCAAAAACCATGAGTTTTTTTGGTACACACCCCCGAATAACGCAGGTACCGCCGTAGCGATCCTCTTCAGCCAAGCCGACTCTAGCACCCACTTCAAAGGCGGCAACACGCGCTGCGCGCACGCCGCCTGAACCGCCACCAATAACAAATAGATCATAGTCAAAGGGCATTTTATTGTCCAATATCAAAGAATAGGTTCTTGGAGGCCTGCGTGGTTGCCGTCACAGTTTTACCATCGACCAAGGTTCGAAGCTCAACGCTGCCATTTTCATGGCCAATGATGACAGCTTTACAGATATCAACAAAAAGCCCATTTTCAACGACACCGGGAATGAAGTTCAAATTCCACGCCAGATCGTGCGGATTGGCAATCGTGCCCAGACGCGCATCGAGAATATGGTTGCCTTCATCTGTGACAAACAAAGCGTCATCTTTTTTTCTCAGCTGGATATCAAGGGTCTTAAATCCGAGATCTTTTAATTTCGCCTCAATCAGGGATTGCGTCGATTGCAAACCAAAGGGGATGACTTCGATTGGCAGAGCAAAATTACCAAGTGTTGCGACGTCTTTTGCCTTGTCCGCAATAACGATCATTTTATGGCTTGCTGCGGCGACGATCTTCTCTCGCAAAAGGGCCCCACCACCACCTTTGATCAGATTAAAATCACGATCAAATTCGTCAGCGCCATCAATTGTGACGTCAAGCCATCCAGCTTCGTCCAGCGTAATGATTTTAATACCATGCTCAATTGCCAATTCGGCTGTGCGTGCAGATGTTGGAACAGCCACAATATCGAGGCCATCGTCGGTCACCATAGCACCAAGATGCTTGACCAGCCATGCGGCTGTACTGCCAGTGCCCAGCCCGACTTTCATTCCAGTTTTAACATAGTCCGTTGCAAGCTTGGCTGCCGTAAACTTGGCCCTTTCAGACCCTGAGAGCATAAGTGCCATTTCGCAACCTCCAATTATTTTTTGCGCTTATACGATGCTATTTCAAAATGCGCGAGAGGGTGAGAGCCACATTTTTGACTGAATTTCAAATTAAGTCTGGCCAATCTAAGTGTTTGGAATGACTCTTTTATGATTTGACTTGTCGTTTTTTAAAATCCTTGCAAGCGGCAAGCCTATATAAGACACGTTATGACCTACACTCTACACTATGCGCCCGATAATGCATCGCTGATTGTTTGATTAGCTTTGCTTGAGTTTGCCATACCCTTTTCAACAAAGCTTGTCGACCGACAAAACCGGGAACAAAACTCTGATTCTTATTTGCATTTGAACCCAAACGGACTGATACCCGTGTTTGAAACTCAGGATAGTATCACTTTCAAAACAGCCACTATCTTGCTCTGGTAGGCAGATCGGCATGGAGAACTCGCGCCCAGCGTACAAGACATAGAAAGAGTCTGTGTTCTGAAATGGCTATTTTGGCTTTTAAACGCTCTACATCCTTCTATGAGGATGTTATTGCATCTAGAAAAACACATCGACGGCCAGACGGCTTTAACACAGGCTTTGCGCCAAACCCAAAACACACGTTTTTATATGTTCTAGATATGTTCAAGGATACCCTATCAACAGAGCCCCTTTTTGGGATATCTACACCGCCAAATATCATACAGCAATACCTTACAGTCTGCTTGCGTTGGCTGGCACTTTATCCTATGCAAGAAACCGAATGGTTGGATATGGGCCACTGGCCAAGGCTTCGAGATCTTTGTCATTTTCTAGAGACTAGGCTAAGCGTGACGCAGGCGGCACTTGCCGAAGGACTAGGACAAATTATGTTGCGCAATTCCCCTTATAAAATTCCTCCACAAGGGTGGACCACCTGATGTTTTTATCCGTTTTTGAGATGTTCAAAGTCGGAATTGGACCATCGTCTTCGCACACGATGGGACCAATGGTTGCGGCAGCTCGTTTCCTCGACTTGATGCGTACATCTCCATTCACGTTTCGTGGCGTAAGGGGCAGCCTGCACGGATCGCTAGCTTTTACAGGTATAGGGCATGCGACGGACCGAGCCACTATTCTTGGTTTGGCAGGGTTCCAGCCAGAGACATATGATCACGCAAAAGCGCAAAGCACACTTGAAGAGATCCGAGACAGCCATGTGATCACCCCCCCCGGTCTGCCGGCTTTGAAGTTCAATCCCAAAGACGATCTGCGCTTTGATTTTGGCCCTAATTTGCCCGGACATGCCAACGGCATGATCCTGATGGCCACAGATGCCCAAGGCGATGTTGTCCTTCAGGAAACCTACTATTCAGTTGGAGGCGGGTTTGTTGTAGACGCGCGCGAACTGTCCCAAGCAAAAGACCTTGATAGCAGCACAGGTGTTCCATACCCTTTTAAAACTGCAGAAGAAATGCTGCATATGGCAGAAACATCAGGCAAATCTATTGCCCAAATAAAAAGAGCAAACGAAGTATCGTGCAGTGGCCACGACCAAGTCACAAGTGGCATTGCCCGTATTTGGAAAGTGATGTCGGATTGTATCGAACGCGGTTTGGTTCAGGACGGAACCTTGCCAGGCGGTCTGCACGTAAAGCGCCGAGCAAAGGGCATATACGATGCCCTGATGGACGAGCGTGGCAAAAATCTGGTTGCGCCCCATACCATAAATGATTGGATGTGCGTTTATGCTATGGCCGTCAATGAGGAAAACGCAGCTGGCGGTCAGGTTGTGACAGCACCAACAAACGGAGCAGCGGGCGTTGTTCCAGCAGTATTGCGCTATTATCTTGACCACGTTCCGGGCGCCTCGTCCAAACGCATTGAGGAGTTTTTGTTGACGGCCTCTGCGATTGGTGGACTGGTCAAGTTCAACGCATCAATCAGTGGTGCTGAGGCAGGCTGTCAGGCCGAAGTAGGCGGCGCAAGCGCAATGGCCGCCGCCGGTCTTTGCTCTGTATTAGGCGGATCGCCCGAACAAATCGAAAATGCTGCCGAGATTGCGCTGGAACATCATTTAGGGATGACCTGTGATCCGGTCAAAGGCCTTGTTCAGGTCCCTTGTATTGAACGCAATGGCCTAGGGGCGATTAAAGCTGTCTCTGCCGCGAGCCTCGCACTTAGGGGCGACGGAACACACCTTGTACCGCTTGACGCATGTATCGAGACCCTGCGACAAACCGGTGTTGATATGAGCGATCGTTACAAAGAGACCTCTTTGGGTGGATTGGCCGTGAATGTGCCCAACTGTTAGCAACGTATTTACCCTTTCGTAAGGTCATTGAAACGTATATATTTTATCTTTGGATTGTCACTCCGCTAGCGTCCTGAGATGTCGGCTTTGTCCTAGACGATATCTAGTAGAAAAAGTAACAGATTTAGATGGTCTAAACTCGAGCCTAACAGACAAGCCACAAAGCCGGGTTATCCAAGCGGTTGTCTTGATGGTGGGCTTTTGCATCGTTGCGCCACTTTTGGATGTCTTCGCTAAGCTTGCATCCTCACAGATCCCAATCGCTCAGATTACGACCTTCAGATTTCTCGTACAGCCCTTGCTGATTCTGCCGATATTTTGGGTCATGAAATATAGCGTGAAGTTTTCACCAACGCTGGTCCCTAGGCTCCTGTTGCGGAAAGTCTTCTTGATCATCGCAACCTTGTGTTTTACGTAAGCAATAAAAGTCATGCCTGTTGCGGACGCTTTGGCCATCGTTTTTGCGGAGCCGTATATTCTGTTCACCATGGGCAAGCTGCTGTTTAAAGAAACTATTGGAATAAGGCATATTGTAGCCAGTATTATCGTTTTTTAGGCGTGATCTTCGTTATCCAACCAAGTTTTTCCAACTTTGGCGTTTTCGCGTTCTATCCTCTTGGTAAGGCTTTAAGCTTTGCACTTGACATGCTGGCCACACCCAATCTTTCAAAATATATGGATTCCGTGCCCTTGCTACTCCATAAAGCTGTTTTTGGGACTATTATCTGCCTCGCAGGTTTGATTTGCGGTCCACTCTTTGCCGTTGAGCAACTCAAATATATAAAACCAGTGGG
>JAQWKM010000054.1 GCA_029247845.1 Paracoccaceae bacterium
ATATCTGGACCATACGGGCCAAGCGTTCGGCCCGATTTGACGCGCTTTCAATCCCCATGAGCATTCCAGCTTTCATTTGTGCGCGGGCTCGGTCAAGTTCTGTTTGTGACATATCTTCAGCCGCACGGCTGAGTTCGTCAAAGGTAAGATTCATAAGTTTGGGCAATTGTTCGCCGCTTGTCCCAGCATAAATCGTCATCATGCCGGTATCGCTAAAGGCCCCTGCCTGAGCGAAAATTGTATAACATAATCCGTGGTTTTCACGAATCTCCTGAAACAACCGTGACGACATTCCCCCCCCAAGAGCAATGGAATAAATCTGTGCTGTGTAGATATCATCATGAAGATAGCTTGGGCTCTCAAAGGCAAGGGCCAGATGTGCCTGTTCGAGATCTTTTTGTTTTCTAAATTCCCCACTTTGAAAGTTCGCGGTCGAGAATTTTTCTTCGATTTGTGTACCTGGTAAAGTGCCAAAAGTACTTTCAGCAAATTTTACAATTGTGTCGTGATCGACGGCACCCGCCGCCGAGAGTATCATACGGTCGGGACGATAGTGTTCTTTTATAAATGCGATCAGATTATCGCGATTAAAACTAGAAACCTGTTCGCTTGGTCCCAAAATACTGCGTCCCAGAGCCTGATCTGGATAGGCGGTTTCTTGAAGCCAGTCAAAAATCACATCATCTGGAGTGTCCAGAGCTTGTCCGATTTCCTGCAGAATAACACCGCGCTCAATTTCGATTTCTTTCACTTCAAAAATTGAATTTTGCAGGATATCGAAAAGTAAATTTAGCGACAGTTCAACATCACTTTTTAGGACACGCGTATAATAAGCAGTCACTTCTCGGGATGTGTAGGCATTTATATAACCGCCGACATCTTCAATCATTTCGGCAATTTCAAGGGCTGAGCGTGAAGCCGTGCCTTTAAAGGCTATATGCTCTAGAAAATGGGCTATGCCATTTTGATCGCTGCGCTCGTGGCGACCACCAGCTTTTACCCAAACCCCAACGGAAGCCGATTGCAAGCCTGGCATATGTTCAGTGACGACCTGAAAGCCGTTTGATAGAGTATGATGTTGAACACTCACGCTTTTATCCGTTCTTTGACGATTTCTTCCAATTTAATCAGGTCATTTTCCACCCGTATCAAACGCTCGCTTCGCTCATAGAGGTCGGCCATACGTTCGGGCAAGGCAGGGCGCAAATTAGATGCTTTTTCTACGACGTCAGGGAATTTGGCCGGATGGGCTGTTGCCAAGGTAATCATAGGCGTCTCTGCAAACCGGCTTTTTTCAGCCACGTTTACCCCAATTGCGGAATGGGGGCACAACAGCTCACCTGTCTTCGCAAAACAATTTTTAATGGTTGCCAACGTCTCTTCTTCGGACGCTGAATTGGAGCTGAAATATTGGCCAAGCTTTTCGGACACGCCTTGGGACAAAGAGAACCCGCCTTTGTGAGACAAAGCCTCCATAGCCCGTGAAACGGCGCTGCCGTCGCGATCATAGGCGTCAAAAAGAGCGCGTTCAAAATTTGAGCTGACTTGGATATCCATTGAGGGGCTCAGTGATGGCAGAACCATATTTTTTTGATATTTTCCAGTGCTTAGACAGCGATGCAATATATCGTTCTGGTTAGTTGCAACAACAAGTTGATCTATGTGCAGTCCCATTCGCTTTGCAATATAACCAGCAAAGACATCGCCAAAATTTCCGGTTGGTACAGTAAAACTTACAGGTCTGTCTGGCGCACCGAGGGATAAAGCGGAAGAGAAATAGTAAACAACCTGCGCCAGAACACGGGCCCAATTGATCGAGTTTACACTTGCAAGGCGCACTGAATCACGAAAGTCAAAGTCATTGAACATGTCTTTGAGACGGGCCTGACAGTCGTCAAAATGCCCATCTACGGCAAGTGCATGAACGTTACTATCTTTTGGTGTAGTCATTTGACGGCGTTGTACCTCTGATACCCGGTCATGTGGGTAAAGAATGAAGACATCAACGGCGTCCAGACCGCGAAAGGCTTCGATAGCAGCGCTGCCTGTGTCACCGCTGGTCGCTCCGACAATCGTGACGTGTTCTTCTCGACGGCGCAAGGCAACTTGAAACATCTGGCCAATAAGCTGCATGGCAAAGTCTTTAAATGCGAGGGTGGGACCGTGGAAAAGTTCCAGTAAAAAGTGATTGCTCTGCAACTGAACGAGCGGCGCACGCGCGCTGTGGCGAAACCCAGCATAGGATCGTTGAATAATTTCAAAAAACTCTTCTTCTGAAAAGCCGTCGCCGACGAAGGGTCGCATGACCCGAAAAGCAATTTCTTCGTAGCTCAGCCCGGTCATGGCACGAATATCCGCTTGTGACAGTTTTGGGATAGACTTTGGCACATAAAGACCGCCGTCGCGCGCAAGGCCTGTCAACATAGTATCTTCAAAACCAAGTTCCGGAGCAGAACCGCGAGTAGAGATGTATTTCATTAGTCTTTGCCTTTATTTCGGTTTTGTGTGCGCCATAAAAAAGCTAGGCTCATAATTATCCAGACCGCAGCGAGTGAAAACCACGTTATCGCATATTGCAAGTGGTCATTCGGAATTCCTTTGGTGTCAACTGCCAATGGTGTTACTTTCCCATCTCTTGGTGAGATATCTGATGCAATGATCAAGATGGGTTCGGTTTTAAGAGCATCGGCTAAGGCGGAAACTTCTCTTGCAAACCAGATGTTGTTTTCGATATCAGCCTTGGGTGTGAAACTGTCAACTTCTTGTGGCCAATGCAAGTTTCCCTCAACTGTCCTGATATCTAACGTTTGGTCCGATACCTTGTCTTCGATCTTTAAAAATCCGCGGTCAAGCAATAGTCGTCGACCCTCAGTTTCAAAGGGGGAGATTATTCGGTATCCTGCGCCAATAATTTTCTGACTTGAGAGTATTCTTATATATTCAGAACCAACTTTACCAGATGCTTGCACAGGCAAGTATTTATCTTGATCTGGTGATGGGGTCTGCGGTACTGGGACAGGCAATTGACTTATACGGACTGTGATATCGTCTAGAATAGCTTGTTTCCAATTAAGGCGGTCAAGCTGCCACTTGCCCAGTGACAAAAGTACTGAAGTACCTGCGACGCTAACAAGTAATAAAAAAGCAAGCTGTTTCACAATGTTTCCCTTCGGACATAGCAAAAAGCGCACAGTATTCTGTGCGCTTTTACTGAAGTTTCTCTCAGATTACTATGGCTGTTCTAGCCACCCCAAACGTAGACGGCTGCAAACAGAAATAGCCAAACAACATCCACAAAGTGCCAGTACCAAGCAGCAGCTTCAAACCCAAGGTGAGACTGGGCGCTGAAATGCCCTCTTAACACCCGCATCAAGCAAATGAACAAAAAAATCGTCCCCACGATAACATGGAACCCGTGGAAACCTGTTGCCATGAAAAAGTTTGCCCCATAAATATTACCCGAGAAGCCGAACGCAGCGTGACTATATTCGTAGGCTTGGAAGACTGTGAAAACTCCGCCAAGTGCGATCGCCACAATAAGACCCCATTTCATATCTTCACGGTTTTCGTCATGGACAAGCGCATGGTGGGCCCACGTCGCTGCGGCACCTGAACACAACAAGATCAGCGTGTTGATTAAAGGCAAGTGCCAAGGATCAAAGGTTTCAATACCTACCGGTGGCCAAACACTGTCTTGGATGGGGCTCATTTCGCCCATTGGGTACATGGCATGTTTGAAAAAGCTCCAGAACCATGCTGCAAAAAACATAATTTCAGACATGATGAACAGGATAAATCCGTACCGTAATCCGATAAGGACGACAGGTGTGTGGTCTCCTGCGTGATTTTCATCAACGGTCTCTGACCACCAGCCGTACATAACGTAAAGTACGCCTACAAACCCGGCTATTAGCACCCATGGTCCACTATCATGGAAAAAGAGTACTGCTCCAAAGAGCATGATGAACCCAAAAATGCTGCCTAGCAACGGCCATATAGACGGGTTTAAAATATGATAGTCATGGTCTTTTTCGTGCGCCATAGTGTTCCCTCATAGAATGGCCTAGTTAAAGCTTATCTTGTCTCCGTTCGCAAGAGCAGCAGCCTCTTCAGACGCCTCAGTTTCATAAAATGTATACGAAAGTGTGATCACTTTGGCATACTTAGCATCGCGATCGTTTACAATTTCCGGATCGACATAAAATGTCACGGGCATTTGCATTCGTTCACCGGGTGCCAAAAGCTGCTCTTCAAAACAGAAACATGCAATCTTGGTAAAATATGCACCGGCGTCATAAGGAGTGACATTGTAACTGGCCGTTCCCATCACATGTCGGTCAGTCGGATTGTAGGCTTCATAAAACGCAAGACCAGTTTCACCAATTTTAATTTCCACTTCTCGGACAACTGGCTGGAATTCCCAAGGCATTCCCCGCTCAAGCGAAGCGTCAAAGCGCACTTTAATGGTTCGATCGAGAATAATATCTGATTCCGTTTCAGAGGCTTGCGTAACTCCACCAAATCCTGTTGTGCGGCAAAACCAGTCATAAAGTGGTACTGATGCCCATGCAAGGGAGCCCATCATCAATACGACGCCAGCCGCTTTTAAAGCAGTTCGAATGTTGGGATCCCTAGTCACTACTTTGGTTCCCTGCAATGGCAGACGTGATGTTGCCTTCGGTTATTTTAACGACAGTCATTCCAAAAATTAGGGCTACAAGAGTGGTGAGAACCAATCCTATCCCGAGATTGCGACCAAAGCGGCGCTTGTGTATTTCGTGGTCAGGGCGGAAGCTCATACCCAACCCCAAACCCCAACGCGGCTTAATATGCTGTCCGCGAGGATTGCTGAAAAGAGTGCAAATAAATAAAACAGAGAGAACCTAAAAAACTGGCGTTCAACCAAAAAGTTATCCCACTCGGAATCTTCCTCGTTTCTGCGCCAAATTTTGACAGCGCCGAACATAAATCTGGTGTTGAGTAACACGGCTGAAACGATATAAATTGGGCCATTCAAGCTACTCAGCATGGTTGCGCCACCTAGAACTGCTAATAAAACTGTGTATACGACTATATGCTGGCGTGTTGATTTGCGGCCGTGGGTCACAGTCAACATTGGAACTTCTGCATTATCATAGTCCGTTCTCGTAAAGAGCGCGAGTGCCCAGAAATGCGGTGGTGTCCACATGAACACTAACGCAAACATCAGAACACTTTCAAACGATACTGTTCCGGTTACAGCAGCCCATCCAATCATTGGAGGGAAGGCGCCAGCAGCACCGCCGATGACTATATTTTGCGGCGTAGCACGCTTTAACCACACAGTGTAAATCGCAATGTAAAAAAAGATTGTAAACGCGAGTAATGCCGCCGCGTAAAAATTCGTTGCAAGCCCCAGCATTACTATGGAAAACCCAGACAAGGCAAAGCCGATTATTTTCGCCTCATCCGGCGTCACTTTTCCAGATGGAATAGGACGCTTTTGCGTGCGCTTCATGATCTTGTCAATATCCGCATCCCACCACATGTTCAATGCGCCTGCAGCGCCGCCCCCTGTTGCGATACAAAGGATCGCGACAAGTGCCAAGAACGGATGGAGCTGTGCTGGTGCAGCCATCAAGCCGACGAAAGCTGTGAATACTACCAAGACCATAACCCGCGGCTTTAAAAGCGCGATGAAATCTTTGAACTCTGCTTCCGATTCTAGGGCTGGCAAAGGAACGCTTGCGTCGGTCATATTATTTCCAATCCAAATTGGCTTTCTATTAAATCGAAAACCGTTCTTACTTTGCGGCCACAGTATAAGACGTCGGAATGCCTGCATATTCGTCGATGGCGCCGTTTAACCATGCTTCATAAGCCTCTTGACTGACAACTTTCACGGTGATTGGCATGTAAGCGTGATTTTTTCCACAGAGTTCTGAACACTGTCCAAAATAGATACCTATTTTGTTCGGTTTGAACCACAGCTGGGCAAGACGTCCAGGTACGGCGTCTTGCTTTACCCCAAACGCTGGAATGGTCCAGCTGTGGATAACATCTCCGCCCGTTATTGTCATCACAATCGTTTTATCGACTGGGACGACAATAACTGTGTCAGTTGCTAAAAGCCACTGGTTGCGGTCATATCCCGCCTCTGCAAGTTTCGCTTCCATATTTGCGTCGAGAACATACGGACGGATATTTCGGTCTTCGGGTCTCACATCTTCGTCCAACGTCGCGGGTGACCCAAGAAGGTTACTATCGAATTCAAAGCCATGATCCACGTATTCATAGCCCCAATACCATTGGTATCCTGTAACTTTGATATTCACATCACCTTCTGGAATTTCTTGTTGTCTGAAAAGCTCAGGTAATGAAAATACAACAATACCAAGAAGAATGATGATTGGTACGATCGTCCACGCAACCTCAACTTTCGTGTTGTGTGTGAAGCTCGCCGGCTCAGGGTTCGATTTTTGGTTAAATCTTGCTATCGCATATATCAGCAATCCAGTTACGAACAGTGTGATCAATGCCACGACGATAAGTACGCCAAGGTCCAAGTCTTGGATACCTTTGGCCAGATCCGTGGCTGCTGGCTGAAAACCGAGCTTTCCATCGATAGGTTGACCGATTATCTCAAGTTTTTCCTGCGCAGAAGCTGGCAGTGCTGACAGTACAGCCATAAGGCCAAATAGTTTAGAATTTGTTTGCATATTTAACCTCAGTATCGTGTTTGCCACGAGAATTCAGAGCCTGAAATGATCAGGCCCGAGTTTCTAGTCGCGATTGTTAAGACTTTAAAATCACATTCCGCGACATAGATAAAGATAAGAGCTTGCGGCAAACAGACGCTTTTTTCGATTTTCAACCCTTAAACGCCGTTATTTTGTGAAGGAACCAAATGACTGATCAAAAATTTTCACCATTTAAGACTGATTTGGATCAGGAAAGTGCCCTTGCTGTGCTGCGTCGGGTGACTGATGGTGCCGATGATGGAGAGCTGTATTTTGAGCGCTCAAAGTCAGAAACGCTGGTCTATGACGATCAAAGCCTGAAAAAGGCAAGCTATGATGCATCGGAGGGCTTCGGTTTAAGATCGGTGAAAGGCAAGGTGACAGGCTATGGGCACTCCACTGAAATATCTGAAGAAGCGCTCAAGCGAGCTGAGGGAATTGTCAGTTTAGCCGTGTGTACTGGCGGTGCCACATTAGCAGATGCACCGGCTCGGACAAACCAAAAGCTCTACGGTGCACTTAACCCGATGGGTGAAGTGAAATTCTCAGGAAAAGTATATTTATTAAAAGAAATCAATGAATTTGCACGTTCTTTAGATCGCAGAGTTGTTCAGGTCAGCATCAATCTAACGGCTGCCTGCAAAGAAGTTTTGATCATGCGAGCGGATGGAGCGACGTATAACGATACGCGGCCTATGGTGAGTTTAAGCATATCTCTTATCGTTGAAGACAATGGCCGGCGTGAATCAGGTTATTCTGGGGGAGGGGGTAGGTTTTCTTTGGAACGCATTATCGCTCCTGAGGACTGGCAGGAGAAAGTGCGAGAGGCGCTTAGGATCGCTTTGGTCAATTTGTGCGCCATGCCGGCACCTGCGGGAACTATGGATGTGGTTTTGGGGCCGGGCTGGCCGGGCATTCTGCTACACGAAGCGATTGGTCACGGCCTTAAGGTGATTTTAACAGAAAAGGTAGTAGTGCGTTTGCCGGTCTCATGGGCCAGAAGATTGCCTCGCCGGAAGTTACCGTTCTGGATGACGGGACGATTCCCGAACGAAGAGGTTCGATCAATATCGATGATGAAGGAACGCCTTCTGGTAAAAACGTGCTTGTTGAGGATGGGGAACTGGTCGGATACATGCAGGATCGTCAAAATGCGCGCTTGATGGGCGTGGCGCCAACAGGGAACGGACGGAGGCAAAGCTTTGCCCATGTTCCAATGCCGCGAATGACAAATACTTATATGCTTGGTGGACATACTGATCCCAAGGATATTTTATCTGATCTGAAAGACGGCATTTACGCCGTAGGATTTGGTGGGGGGCAAGTTGATATCACCAACGGAAAGTTTGTGTTTTCCTGTACCGAAGCCTATCGCGTTAAAAATGGGGAAGTTGGGGCTCCGATAAAAGGCGCGACCTTAATTGGTGACGGAGCCACCGCGTTAAAACAGATCCGCGCGGTGGGAAATGATCTCGCTCTTGATCCAGGCATGGGAAACTGTGGTAAAAATGGCCAATGGGTACCGGTTGGTGTTGGTCAGCCCACACTGATGATCGGCGGACTGACGGTTGGCGGTGCTTCTGAGTAATTGGAGGTCTAAGACTAAACCTACTCTTAAGTCTGAGCTAGGAGTTTGGTTTCGTTTGCCAATGTCAAAGCCTGTAGCCCATCCCTATCATCATATTTTGAAGGGTTACAGTATTAGCTTACTTTTCTAGACAGTTAAATTCTAATTCGAATAACCCACTTTGGCTTTATCGGGTCCCCAAGAATCAATTGGTAAAAGACCTTGAAACAATTACCAAAAACACATCTGCAACGTTTGTCGAGCTTCAACCAGAAGAAAAAGTCTTAAGGCAGCCTAGCAGTTTATTGCTTGGGCTGTCCTAATCGATGCGTAGTTTTCTGCATTTGTGGTACTAGCGATACATTGTCTTGAATTTATTAAAACGGCCAACAGTTAAAATGATGGGCGGAAAACTGCCGAATTGGCTGCATTGACAAACAGATAGAATCCCTCGCATGTTCCGCCGCTAAAAGGTTTGGTGTGAATCGAAAGGAATTTTAATGCCAGTTGTTGTTGTTGAGTCCCCGGCAAAAGCAAAGACAATCAACAAATATCTTGGCTCCGAATATACGGTTCTAGCATCTTATGGACACATCAGAGACCTCCCTGCAAAAGATGGATCTGTAGACACAGAGCATGATTTTGAAATGACTTGGGAGGTCGGCACTGATAGCCGTAAACACCTGAAAGCGATTGCTGATGCCCTTAAAGAAGATAATGCGCTTATTTTGGCAACTGACCCTGATCGCGAAGGTGAGGCCATTAGCTGGCACTTAGAAGATGCGCTTCGCAAACGCCGCGTTATAAAAAAAGATACCCCCGTCAGCCGTGTTGTATTCAACGCCATTACGAAATCGGCTGTCACTGAAGCAATGAAAAATCCGCGTCAGGTAGATGCGCCATTGGTTGAGGCTTATCTTGCACGGCGGGCTCTTGATTACCTTGTTGGTTTTAACCTGTCGCCAGTTTTGTGGCGCAAGCTACCAGGCTCACGTTCTGCTGGCCGCGTTCAATCGGTTTGCCTAAGGTTGATCGTTGAGCGCGAAATGGAAATTGAGGCGTTTCGAGCAAAAGAATATTGGAATGTCAAAGTTCTTTTGGAGTCAGTGCGTGGGCAAGAGTTTGAGGCACGTTTGGTAAGCCTGGCGGGCAAAAAACTTGATAAGCACGATATTGAAAATGAGACCAAAGCCGAATTAGCTGTTCAGGCGGTCACTAGCCGCGATATGAAAATCAAAAGTGTTGAGGCCAAGCCCGGTTCACGCAATCCGTCCGCCCCGTTCATGACGTCTACCTTGCAGCAAGAAGCATCGCGCAAATTTGGGATGGGCGCGCGTCAGACTATGAACGCAGCACAGCGCCTCTATGAGGCAGGTCACATTACTTATATGCGAACTGATGGTATTGATATGGCACCTGAGTCCGTTATGGCGACACGGGAAACGATTGAAGAGCGCTATGGCAAGGAATATGTTCCAAAAAGCCCGCGGATGTACAAAAATAAAGCCAAAAATGCGCAAGAAGCACATGAGTGTATTAGACCGACAAATTCTAATAATGATGCACCGAGCCTGAAGCTAACAGATGTCGACCAGCGTAAACTCTACGATTTGATCTGGAAAAGGACGATTTCGTGCCAAATGGAAGCTGCGCGTATTGAGCGCACGAGCGTCGATATTGGTAGCGCTGATGGTCAGATTGGGCTGCGGGCAAATGGTCAGGTTATTTTGTTTGATGGATTTCTCAAAGTTTATGAAGAAGGCCGCGACGAACCTGCTGGGGAAGGCGATGACAAGCGCCTGCCTCAATTGAATGAGGGTGAGCCAACCGATAAAAAGAACATCTCACCTGAACAACATTTTACGCAGCCGCCACCGCGATATACCGAGGCGACTTTAGTCAAACGGATGGAAGAGCTTGGTATTGGTCGCCCATCGACTTACGCCAGCATTGTTACCACGATTCAGGATCGCGAATATGTGCGAAAAGACCAAAACCGTCTTATCCCCGAGGACAAGGGACGAATTGTAACGATATTTTTGTTGAACTTTTTTAAGCAGTACGTTGAATATGATTTTACGGCTGCACTCGAAACTCAACTCGACAACGTAAGTGCAGGGGACGCGAATTACAAAGAGGTTCTTGCAAAATTTTGGAAAGACTTTTCCATCGCTATTGCCGAGACGTCCGATCTTCGGATTTCACAAGTGCTGGATGTTTTGGATGATGCGCTCGCGCCTCAGCTTTACCCAACCAAAGAGGATGGAAGCGATCCAAGGGCCTGCCCATTATGTGGCGCTGGTCAACTTCATTTAAAGACATCTCGAACAGGTGGCTTTGTCGGATGTGGAAATTATCCTGAATGTCGTTATACCCGTCAGCTTGGAGGTGATCAGCAAGATAGTGGAGATTGTGTACTTGGGGAGGATGGCGGCGACCAGATAAGCGTTCGCTCGGGACGCTTTGGTCCCTATATCCAGCGTGGCGATGTAACAGAAGACGTTCCAAAACCACCACGCGCGAGCTTGCCTAAAGGCTGGTCTGCGTCAGATATGGATTTGGAAAAAGCGCTCACGCTGTTAAGCCTGCCAAGACAAATCGGTCCTCACCCGGAAGACGGTGAAATGGTTGAGGCCGGAATTGGCCGTTATGGTCCGTTTGTTAAACATGGCCGTATTTATGCAAATTTGAAAGAAGTTAATGACGTCTTTACCATCGGAATGAACCGGGCCGTAGAAGAGTTAGCGCGTAAACTAGCAAGTCGGGGTGGTGTAGGTCGAGAGAAAGCCAAACCTTCACACGAGCTCGGCGAACATCCCAAAGGTGGTGGTCCGGTAAATGTTTATGATGGTCGCTATGGACCGTATGTCAAATATGATAAAATTAACGCTACTTTGCCCAAAGAAGTCGCCCCGGAGACTGTGACGATGGATATTGCCATTGCTCTGATTGCTGAGAAAGCGGCGAAAAAAGGCGGTGGAAAAACTAAGCCGAAAGCGAAAGTGAAAGCCAAATCTACAGACAAGTAGGGATAACTCCGTAAGGGTCACTCTCCTTTAGGTTCCGCTGAACCCAAAAGATGTACGATTTAGGGCAGTATTAATTGACTCTTTGAGCGACAAAGGCGAGAAACCTGTCATATTGTAAAAGGACACTTGTTCTATGAAAAAAATTTATCCTTCTGCTGAGGCTGCTTTGGATGGTATCCTATTTGACGGGATGTTTATAGCGGCCGGAGGATTTGGCTTGTGTGGTATTCCTGAATTGCTTTTGCAAGCTATCAAAGAGTCAGGCACAAAGGATCTGACATTTGCCTCAAATAATGCCGGTGTGGATGACTTTGGTATCGGTATCTTGCTGCAAAGTAGACAAGTCAAGAAAATGATTAGCTCTTACGTAGGTGAAAACTCGGAATTCATGCGACAATACCTCTCGGGGGAATTAGAGCTGGAATTTAACCCCCAAGGCACATTGGCCGAACGCCTGCGCGCTGGTGGGTGCGGTATACCGGGTTTCTATACTAAAACTGGCGTCGGCACTGTGATAGCGGATGGCAAAGAGCACAAAGACTTTAATGGAGAGACATACATCATGGAAGAGGGATTATTTTCGGATGTTTCGATAGTAAAAGCATGGAAAGCTGACACAACGGGTAACCTTATTTTTCGTAAGACGGCACGAAATTTTAATCCTCCTGCCGCTATGAGTGGAAAAATCTGTGTTGCTGAAGTTGAAGAAATTGTTCCGACGGGATCGCTTGATCCAGACAATATCCACTTGCCAGGGATTTATGTGCACCGTTTGGTTCAAGGCGACCATGAAAAACGCATTGAACAACGCACAATACGGCCAGTGGCATAGGAGAGATTAGTACATGTGGGATCGCAATCAAATGGCTGCACGGGCCGCTCAAGAGCTGGAAGATGGTTGGTATGTAAATCTTGGTATTGGTATTCCGACGCTAGTTAGCAACTATATTCCCGATGGCATAGAGGTAACTTTGCAGTCAGAGAACGGAATGCTAGGCATGGGCCCGTTTCCGATCGATGGCGAGGAGGATGCCGATCTTATCAATGCGGGCAAACAAACGATTACTGAACTTCCCCAAACCGCCTACTTTGATAGTGCTACGAGTTTTGGAATGATCCGAGGTGGCAAGATTGCGATGGCAATTCTTGGCGCGATGGAGGTTTCCCAAGACGGTGATTTGGCCAATTGGATGATTCCGGGTAAGCTTGTAAAAGGTATGGGTGGTGCGATGGATCTAGTGGCTGGAGTGGGTCGCGTAGTCGTCGTCATGGACCACACAAACAAACATGGTGACAGCAAAGTATTGCCCAAGTGTACTCTCCCGCTGACTGGCAAAGGCGTCGTCGATCGCATCATTACAAATCTTGGTGTGCTTGATGTGGTAGAGGGGGGGCTGCGGATTGTGGAATGTGCAGATGGGGTCACTGACGCAGACCTACACGCTGCGACCCAAGGTAATATCGTCGACTAGCTGTGCCGGCCAGGTATGGAAACTCAGGATCTGCTGGTTTGGTTGTCAGAGGCGCACGAATAGAACGACGACTGTATATTATTAGTTTTAAATCGAGAATATGGTCAAAGAATTGCCATATTTGATAAATTTAACGAAAAACTTAAAGTATTATCGGCAGATAATTACCTCAAATTGTAAGAATAAATGTTTTAATTCAATGCTTAGAAGACAATTTATTTAATTTATCTAAAGTATAAAAATACCCTCCGTGTCAAATTTATGCTCAATTTTTAGGTCAAACCAATGTCACACAACGGTAAAAATTGACGGCCTCTTTTTTTGTTTTAGCGCTAGCCACCCAGAAAAATTTACTCTTCCAGTTATGAAAATGACACAGATTGAAAAGGCCAACCTGCTTTATACTATCGTGCTTTCAGCTATCAAACGACGAAAGTTTAATCTAGAAAAGAAAATTTGCGCGATGCATTGCAGACCCACCTGCAATATTTTGAGGCAATATCAAGAAGTTTTAATGCATCAGAAAACACTTAAGTTTTGATACAAGAGTCAGTGTTTCACTTACCAATTTTTCAGCCCTAGCGTTTCTGCCATTTATACTGCTGATAGGGGCCTGATTAGTGTTTAACGAGGTGACAAAAATTAAAATTAATAACGGCACCATCTTCGCTCTGTTGGCCGATTATATTGTATCAGGACCGTTTGTCCTAAAGTTTGATGTTTATTTATGGCGCTTTGCAATCTCTTGGTAGCCCTAGGTGTGGTCTTTTTGACGAACGTCCTACGTATGATTGGCGGCGGAGATGCTAAATTTTTGACGGTCACCGCAGTTTTTATTGCGGTTGGAGATTGGCTCTTTGCGGGTTCGCTTTCGATGTGCTTTGTCTTGTCAGCAACTGTCACGGGATTAATTGTTATTATTACCCCAATCCAAAAATTAGCGCCCGATTGGAAGTGTCTAATCTTGGGCAGTACTATGATTTACTATTTGGTATAAGGCCTGACAGACACCACAGAAATTTAAAAATAATCCTAGGCTTGCCAGTCCGTTGTTTTAGACTAAAACCGCCTTATGATGTATATCTCTGAACGGTTTAATAATTGGTTGTTACAGAAAGCTTGGCGACTTCATCCGCATCAGATTGAGATGCTTGAGACGTCTCAAAGGCCCGCACAGCTGTTGATCGCTCCAACGGGTGCAGGCAAGACGCTTGCTGGATTTTTGCCGAGTCTGTGTGAACTGGAAACAACTTCTGGAAATGGGCTCCATACGCTTTATATCTCACCTCTCAAGGCATTAGCTGCGGATATCAAACGAAATTTAATGCTTCCGATAGGTGAGCTTGGATTGCAGGTAGGCGTTGAAGATCGGACGGGCGATACGTCCTCTCACGTCAAGAGACGACAGCGTGCAGCACCTCCGGATATTCTTTTGACGACGCCTGAAAGTTTGGCAATTTTGACGTCTTATGAGGATGCCCCTCGCATTTTTGCAGGGTTACAACGAGTGATTGTTGATGAAATACATGCCCTTTACGAAAGTAAGCGGGGCGATCAGTTAATGTTGGCGCTCAGTCGAATTCTGGGACTTGTGCCTGATCTTCGCCGCGTTGGTCTGTCCGCAACGGTGGAAAACCCGAAAGCGATTGCCAACTTCTTGACTGCGGGTTCAAAAATTTGCCCTATTCATACAGCAGATACTGGCCCACCACCGAATATAAAGATGCTTGATGTTTTGGAAAACCTGCCTTGGTCTGGCGCAGGTGGGCGTTATGCGATTAAGAATGTGCTCGATCAGGTAAATAAACATAAGACAACCCTGATTTTTCATAATACCCGTGCGCAGGCTGAGATTTTCTTTCATCATCTTTGGCTGGCCAATGAAGAGGCTTTGCCCATAGCCCTTCATCACGGCAGTTTGGACAAGCAACAGCGCCACCGCGTCGAGAGCGCTATGATCCAAGGTCAATTGCGCGCAGTTGTGTGCACTGGCAGTCTTGATCTTGGCATTGACTGGGGCGATGTTGATCTGGTCGTTCAAATCGGGGCACCAAAGAATGTAAAGCGTTTGGTTCAAAGAATTGGCAGAGCCAACCATAGATATAATGCCCCTTCAAAGGCTATTATAGTTCCCGCCAACAGGTTTGAGACTGTTGAATGCGTTGCCGCCCTCGAAGCGGTTCACGAAAACGATCTTGACGGAGAGCCCAAGGGCCCGGGCCCTCTAGACGTTTTATGTCAGCATATTTTGCTCGTAGCTTGCTCTGGTCCTTTTCATCCGGATACGCTTTTTCAAGAAGTCTGTTCGACGGGTAGTTACGACACTCTGACGCGCAAAGATTTTGATGAATGCCTAGAGTTTTGTACAAATGGTGGTTACGCGCTGCGCCAATACGATCGCTGGCAACGACTGATTTTGCACCCTGATGGACGCTATGCACTTAGAGATCCAAGATCTGCTCTTCGCATTCGTCTGAATGTTGGCACTATTCAGGATACTGATACGCTCAAAGTGCGTCTGCAAAAACAGAAGGGTGGCAAACCGCTTGGCGAAATAGAAGAAGGGTTCGCGGCAACTCTCACCCGCGGTGATACATTTTTGATTGGTGGGGAGGTCGTGCGTTTTGAAAGTCTGCGCGAAATGACAGTTGAGGTAAGCAGGCGCCCTGACAAACAGCCAAAAATTGCGACTTTCATGGGGACTAAATTTACGACCTCAACACTTCTGTGCGACCGCATTTTGGCGCGGTTTGCTCAGAAAAATTGGACTGGTCTTCCGACTGAAACAATTAAGTGGCTTGAACTGCAAAGCTCAGTCTCTCGGCTTCCGATGCCGGACTCTTTGTTGTTGGAAACATTTCCGCGTCAAAATCGGCACCATTTATGTATTTATGGATTCGTTGGGCGTAACGCGCAGCAAACGCTGGGCTTGTTGATCACAAAGCAGCTTGAAAAGCGCAATCTTGGCCCTTTGGGGTTTGTGGCAACAGACTACGCTACGCTTATATGGGCACTCGATCCCATTGATGATCCCAAATCGCTATTTGCGCTGGATGATCTGGAGCACGGGCTTGAACATTGGCTCTCGGAAAATGCATTTATGAAGCGCAGTTTTAAATCTGTGGCAACCATTTCAGGTCTGATCGAACGTAATATGCCGGGACAGAGGAAAAGTGGTCGGCAGGCGACATTCTCGTCTGATATAATTTATGAGACGCTCCGCAAATATGATCCCGACCATTTGATGATGCGTGTGACAAAGACAGAAGCTATGACGGGTCTTGTGGATTTTGCGCGTATTCGCAAAATGTTACTTAGCGTTGGCGACAATATTGAGCATAAAAGGCTTAGGTGCCTCTCGCCTTTGTCTGCTCCGCTGTTTCTTGAGGCAGGGCGTGTACCCGTTGAGGGGCAGGCGGTTGATAGGCTAATCGAACAGGAAGCCGAAGCATTGATGAGCGAGGCTGGATCGACGTGATTAGGTTGCTAATTATGATGAACTCTGACCTTTGAAGACCATGGAGGGTTACCAATTTACACTGGCGGGGACGTCATTGACCGCCCTTGGATCTGGCGCCTTGTTTTGGCCGGAAAAGCGCTTGCTATGTGTCTCCGATTTGCATCTGGGAAAAGCAGACCGGATGATGCGTCGAGGTGGTCCCATGCTCCCTCCTTATGAGGTCCGTGACACGCTTATGCGTTTGGAAGCGGACATCTTTTCGTCTCAGGCAGAAATTATTGTCTGTTTGGGGGATAGCTTTGACGATCTGCAGGCGGAGAAAAGCCTGCGTAACGAAGAATTACTTTGGATTACACGACTTCAGGCGGGACGGAGCTGGATATGGATCGAGGGAAATCATGATCCCGGTCCGATTGATATGGGGGGGACGCATTTACAGATCTTGCCCATTCCACCCCTTAGCTTTCGCCATATTCCATCGCTTGGTGAAAGTGGAGAAATTGCAGGACATTTTCACCCAAAGGTTCAATTAAAATTGCAGGGAAGGTTTATCTCAAAGCCTTGCTTCTTGCTGGATAGTGACCGGTTGGTCCTGCCTGCATATGGGACATTTACGGGAGGCTTGAAAACCCAATCTGTCGAACTGTCTTCTCTTATGGGTCTGGAAGCTTTGGCTATTCTGACCGGCAAACAGGTCGATGCGGTTCCTATGCCTAGGCTATAAAGGGTCTCAAAACGCCTAAAGAAGTTTATCTACATCGCTAAAGTATCAATGCGTGGTTTGATTATTCATCTGTCAGATCCGCTGTCTCGAACTACATTTTCTAGGCACCGCTTACGGTTAGTATCATTTTACCTGCAGTTATGAGTTTTTGATTTTAAGTCAATGCTATATATTGCATTTTTAAATACCCAATGTGACCTATGAATGAGAACACCCTGAAGGAGCGCAGTTTCCTTTATGGCATCTGAGAAGCGCATTCTCAAAATCTCTTCACCTCTATCACCATTCAGTTTTATTGTATGATTGTGGGCCGAAAGGTACAGAACGTTGCCACCGTTCCTGCTAAGATGTCGCAGTTAGCTCGGTTCTTCTTTTGGCTCGGTCAAAGGTTGAATAATCCCACAGAAATTTTGTATGCAAAAAAGTAGTGTGTAAAAAGCTATGTCAGTGCTCATTTTAAAAAAGTACATATTTGTTAAAGGTTCTGATTTTTCAATAATTTCATCTGACCAGAACATCGTGGGGAAAGCTGCTATTATAACGTCTAAAATAATAAAGATGCCTTTCACTCTTGGACTGGCAGTAGGGTGCAAAAAAGTGATAAGTTTTTTGGCAATTTTCGAAACAAAAGCAATCAAACCAACTGCGACAAACCAAAAGCAGACCAATTAAACCGCTGAAAAAGAACCAAATGTCCAAAAATGCTTCATAATCGAGCAAATAATGGACAATAAAAGCCAGCTGCCAATTATATTTGAGGGCAACTTTACAATATTTATAAAAACCCTAATTTACTAAGTTTTCAAAAAGCGCCCAAAGTCTGATTTTTGGGCTGCTTTCTTAAATTTTTAAAATAAACCACAAAATTATTTAAATTTGCACCTAACTTAGCATAGATTACATGGATTCCAACCTTAGACTGTCAAACCATCGGGTTCTTTAAGATCATGGGAGCGACAGCAAGCTGTGACAGTATTGGCCAATAGGCAGGCAATGGTCATAGGCCCGACTCCACCAGGAACTGGGGTGATAGCACCTGATACTTCAGAACAACTTGAAAAGTCCGCATCTCCGACTAGGCGCGTTCCACCTTCGGGTTTGTCGATGCGGTTGATGCCCACATCAATGACCGTGGCACCAGGTTTAATCCAATCGCCAACTACCATTTCCGGTCGGCCCACTGCGGCGATGACAATATCGGCGCGACGAATAACATCGGGCAAATCCTTTGTCCGGCTATGGGCAATTGTAACCGTGCAGCTCTCACCAAGCAGAAGCTGGGCCATTGGTTTTCCAACGATATTAGAGCGGCCAATCACCACCGCATCCAGTCCAGACAGAGATCTGTGATGGTCTCGTAGTAGCATTAAACATCCAAGAGGGGTACATGGAACCATGGATTTTTGACCCGTTCCAAGCAGTCCAACGTTTGAGATGTGGAAACCATCCACGTCTTTGGCTGGATCGATTGAATTGATGACCAAGTCTTCGTTGAGATGCTTTGGTAAGGGCAGCTGCACTAAAATACCGTGAATAGTCTCATCTTCGTTAAGCAGCTTTATCAAAGCAAGCAGTTCTCTTTCAGATATATTAGCCTTAAGCTTATGCTCAATACTTTTCATACCAACTTCGGCGGTTTGCTTGCCCTTAGAGCGTACATAGACCTGACTGGCGGGATCTTCTCCCACCAAAACAACTGCCAGTCCAGGGATAATATCATGCTCGGACTTTAGTCGGGCGACGTGTTCTCCTACTTTTTTGCGCACTGATGCTGCAAATGCTTTACCGTTGATAATTTGGGCTGCCATTACGTTCTTCCTTATGCATATCGTTGAATTATAAGTGTTATTTTAGCGTCTTTGAGACGTGGTCTGCCCTAATTTTATACCTTGATAATAGGCTGTCGGGCGTTTGCTATATGAAACCTTATCGAATTTGGGTCCACATGTGTTTGGTTGGCGCCAACAAGATTTTATCAGCTCGGCAGACGCCTTTCCTGGCGCCTTCACAAATCACCAGCCAATCCCTATGATATGAACGCAACTCGCCATATTCGTCTAAAACCGGATCGCCAGAATATGCTGTGCTAGCCGAAAGTGCGAACAGCGCAGCAGTGATGATTTTGGCTGGGTTCAAAAGAGCCCCTCAATTTGCCCAAGATCGTTGAGCATGATATTTTCAGAGGCTGGGACTGAGGGTAGACCGGGCATCGTCATGATTTCCCCGCAGATCACAACGATAAACCCAGCACCTGCGCTTAGACGGACTTCGCGCACCGGCACCGAATGTCCCAGTGGTGCACCGCGACGGTTGGGATCTGTTGTAAAACTATATTGGGTCTTAGCCATACAAACTGGCAAATGGCCGTATCCTGCGTCTTCCCATTCTTTCAGCTGATTGCGAATTTTCCCATCTGCAAGAACTTCATCAGCCCGGTAAATACGTTTCGCAACAGTTTCAATTTTTTCAAAGAGTGTCAGGTCATCACTGTAAAGTGGGGCAAAGTTTGCCATATCCGCATCGGCAATTTCGGCAATCCGTGTGGCCAGCTTGACTGTGCCTTCTGAGCCTTTTTCCCAGTGCTGGCACAATATGGCCTCCGATCCCTGGACTTCCACATAATCTTTGACGGCCTGAACTTCAGCCTCGGTATCCGTTATAAAGTGGTTTATGGCCACGACGACAGGCACACCAAAGCTTTTGATATTCTCAATATGACGGCCCAGATTTGGACAGCCTGCGGAAACTGCATCAACATTTTCTGGTCCGAGGTCTTTTTTGGCCACACCACCGTTCATTTTCATCGCGCGCACCGTTGCGACGACGACGACTACTGAGGGGGTGAGGTTGGCCTTGCGGCATTTGATGTTCATAAACTTTTCAGCGCCCAGATCAGCACCAAAGCCGGCTTCTGTCACCACGTAATCAGCAATCTTGAGCGCAGTTGTTGTCGCCATTACTGAGTTACAACCGTGGGCAATATTTGCAAATGGTCCACCGTGGACAAAGGCGGGATTGTTTTCCAGCGTTTGTACAATGTTTGGCTGCATTGCATCTTTTAACAGGACAGTCATCGCGCCGTCGGCCTTGATATCGCGACAGTAGATAGGTGATTTGTCGCGGCGACTTGCTACGATTATGTCGCCCAAACGCTTTTGCAGGTCTTCCAGAGAGGTAGCAAGGCACAAAATAGCCATCACTTCGGAGGCCACAGTGATGTCAAATCCTGTTTGACGGGGGTATCCATTTGGAACACCACCAAGGCTTGTGACAATATCGCGCAAAGCCCGGTCGTTCATATCCATAACGCGCCGCCAAGTGACGCGACGCTGGTCAATGTCAAGTTTGTTTCCCCAATAGATATGGTTGTCGATCATAGCTGACAAAAGGTTGTGCGCCGAGGTGATCGCGTGAAAGTCGCCGGTAAAGTGAAGATTCATTTCCTCCATGGGGACAACTTGTGCATAGCCTCCACCAGCAGCACCACCTTTCATGCCAAAACATGGGCCTAATGATGCTTCGCGGATACAAATAGCAGCTTTTTTTCCAATCTTGTTGAGACCATCGCCAAGTCCAACGGTCGTGGTTGTTTTACCTTCACCTGCCGGTGTGGGGTTGATCGCAGTGACAAGGATGAGCTTGCCGTTTTCGTTGCCTTGCACAGAGTTAATAAACTCTTGGCTGACTTTGGCTTTGTCATGCCCATAGGGCAAAAGATGTTCTGAGGGAATATCGAGCTTAGCACCGATTTCCTGAATTGGTTTTTTGTTGGCTGCTCTGGCGATTTCGATATCTGATTTATAATCCATATTGTTCTTTCCTGTAGCCTAAGCTGGAGTGCTTTGATTCTGCGTATAATCCTCTAACATCTTTTGGAGATAGGTGATTACGACATTTTTATAGTCGCTTGCGGCGCAAATAAATATAACAGTTTAGCATGGGAAACTTTTGAGGCCAATTTACGACCAGAGCGTTTTCTGTGTGCGTTTTGGAAAGTCGGAGCCAAATTGCGTATCATCCAGATCATTCTGTGAAACTTCCCTCACAATTTCTCCAATCGTCGGGACATCCAGAGAGCCGGCAATAGTCCAGAGCTTTGAACGCAACAATGACTTTGGACAGTGCACGTAAACTCTATCTATTAATATTTGAATTACACAGGTAGGATAGTTTCCTTTGTATTCAAAACTCCTGCATAATTCTTTATCTTTTGTGAGGCGCGCAGTGCCATTTACTCGCACGACATCGTTCATACCTCCGATCATGAACATTAATGAAATTCGTCCGTCTTCTACGATATTGCGCAGGCTGTCGAGACGATTATTCCCGCGCCAATCTGGCATAAGCAGAGTTTTTTTATCCACAATTTTCACAACCGGACCATCATCGCCGCGTGGGCTTCCATCTGTGCCATCTCTCCCAACCGATGACATGATGCAGAATTTTGATGTTGAAATCCATTTGGCGTAGAGAGGTGTCAAATGGTCAGAGACCTTAAGCTTAGCTCCTTCGCTGACGGTTCCGTAGACCGTCTCAAGCTCAGCGATTGTTTGAATGAAGTTCATAAAATCCAGCCTCCTTCATTAATTCATTTGACCGGCTTTCTATCGTGCCTTCCAAAGCGTTCATAAATTCTTCTTTATTCAGTCCCTGTTCTATCTTTGGAAGGAATTCGACGATTGCAAGGCCAGGTTTGCGATATATCCCATTTCGCGGCCAGAATAGACCGACATTGGTGGCGGCTGGAACGCAGGCCTGACCTGTTTCCAGATAGAGAGCACCTGTCCCAATCTTATAGGGCTCTTCATCACCGGGGGCTACGCGTGTGCCTTGGGGGTAGATAATCAATTGACCCGCCGGGGATGTTCCGAGTTGTACTTCATGCAACATTTTACGAATAGCTTCAGATCTTTTGCCACGGTTCACTGGGACACAACCGATCCGCAGGGCATACTGGCCAAGAACTGGAGCCCAGACCAGAGAAGATTTCATTATGAACTTTGGTTGTCGCACAACGCTGACTATCATAATAATATCTAAAAAGCTCTGGTGTTTGCCTGCAACCAACAGCTCACCTGACGGAATTTTACCCCTAACTTCGGATTTTAATCCGATCATCCAGCTAGCCGTCCAGCGCACCCATTTGCAATACATCCGCGCACCGCGATAAGCGCCTTCTCGATTAGCTAGAGCCCATGGGAAGTAAAAAATACCCATCACAGCCATGACCAAATACATCTGAAAAGTGAAGATAAAGGAACGCAGCCACTGAATTGAATAGGTCATCAGCTTAGCCCTCTTAGCACGAGACCGGCCGATCTCCGTGTCGCGATATAGGCCACTATCCCCATCAAAGGCGGAACGATTATAAGCCATAGCCATTCGGTGCCTTGAAAGCCAAGGCCTGTCAAAATGGAAAGCTGATCCGTTTGGCCTTGGAAAAAATAGACAACTACCGCTCCAAAGGCGCCGCCAAGGCTTGCGCCATTAAAGGCGCGAAATGTAAACCGGCGCACGAAAGCCGCTGAGATGTAATTATCTTGCGCCCCGATTAAGCGCAGCACTGAAATGACTTGAGCATTGGCCGACATTGCGGCTCGTGCAGCAAGAGTGATGATTGCCGCACTCGTGGCTGCCATCAAAACAATACTAAACATTCCCAAGGCCCAAAGCCTGTGGGCTGCTGTGACCAGTGGTCTGCGCCATCTTGTATGATCATCCAGCACGGCGCCTGGAACATCTGCAATAAGGCGAAGTCGCAAGCTTTGGCCATCATATCCAGAGCTGTTTTCCTCAATATCGATCAATTTAGGCAGTGGAAGGCTCTCAAAGGGCACTTCTGGACCAAACCAAGGCTCGAGCAAAGAGCGCTGTTCCTCAAGACTGATGACCCGTGCAGACGCAATGCCTGGTGTGGTATCCAATATCTCCATTGCTAAATCAAGCTGCTGTTGAATCTGAGGGGCAGGGGCTGAAATACGTAAGGTTGAACTGCGTGCAAGCGATTCACTCCAGTGGTCGGACAGTCTGGAGGCAGCAAGAGAGAGTGCGATCGCAAATACAGCAAGAAAGGCCATAGCGGCCGAGGTGAAGGTTGTCAGGCTTGCGGTATAACCAGTTGGTGGCACGACCCGATCGCGCTGTCGGTCCCCCAAAATCAAACCTATAAGATTATTATAAATCGCCGTCATAGATTTGCTCCGGCGAGTTGGATGCGTTTATTTGCAATTCTCAGGACTCGGGCCTGAACTTGGGATTTGGCCAGTCGGATAAGACTGAGATCATGGCTAGCCAGTAACACAGTTTTGCCCATTTTATTCAGTTCTATCAGCAACTGTAAAAGCCGCTGAGACATCTCCCAATCGACATTTCCGGTTGGCTCGTCTGCCAGGATAATATCAGGTGACATAATCACCGCCCTTGCCAAAGCCGCCCGCTGCCGCTCGCCGCCTGACAATTCTGGTGGTAGGGCATCTGCCCTACCTATAAGGCCGACCCAACTGAGAAGTTCTTTTAGGTTCATATTATCCGAAAGCCGGTCCTCGCCTGAAACGGCCAAAGGTAAGGCAATGTTTTCCGTGACGCTCATATGATCAAGAAACTGACAATCTAGAAGAATAACACCAATCTTTCGACTTGCATGAGCCACTTCATCGCGGGTCATCTGTCTCAGGTCGTGGTCAAATAAATGGACATGACCAGAATTTGGCACTAGAGCACCATAGCACATTTTCAAGAATGTTGTTTTGCCTGAGCCTGAAGGCCCTGTAATAAAGTAAAATGATCCGGTTGAAACAGATAACGATACATCTGACAAAAGTTCTCCGCCAGTGTAAGAATAGGAAGCATTTTCAAACTCGATCACAGACATACTCGCTTAACTATCACACTTATGCATTTGTGCCTTAGAGGGACAGCCGTTGCAATCGTGGATATCATCTAAATTTAATTTCCCTTTTCTGTTTAATTATCTCTTGTTGCATACTAACAATGGTTCAAGATAGAAAAATTAAATAAATGGTAGTCGAATGCGGCTTATTTGTCCAAAGTGCGCGGCGCGGTATGAGGTACCCGGAAAAAATGTACCAAGCAGTGGGCGTGAGGTGCAGTGCTCAGCTTGTGGTCATACTTGGTTTCAAACTCATCCTAGCTCGAGCAATACTCAAGAGCCTGTTGAAGAGCCAAATCAAAAGATACAAACGGCATCCCAAGAAATCAAAGCGGTTCGTGAAGAAACTGAGCCTGTGGACAGTGGGCAGCTGGAATATAAAAGCGGCACTCCTTTAAGCCGCCTGCACCCAACAGTTGCGGAAGTTCTAAAAGAAGAGGCACGACGAGAAGTCGCTGTAAGAGCAGCCGAAAACCTAGAAACTGAAGTTGAGTTAGGCATAGACGAAGCTTTGGAAAAACAACCACCAAGTTTTGATGCTGAGAAAACTCAGAACAAAGTGATATCCTCTATTGCTCCCGATCCGCACCTTGAAGAGTTAGAGGTGCACTATCCGCAGGCCGCCCAAACGGAAACTGGTTCTAGAGGTAGCAATCTGCCGAATATAGAAGAGATCAATTCTTCGCTCAACTCTGGTGACATAAAAAAGCGCAAAAGTGCTGGAAACGGTCAACAGAGTTGGAGCAGTGACCGCAGGAGAATGAAAAGAATGGGTCTTTTCACAGGAATTCTTATCGTGGTTTGTTTTTTCTTGATTTATCAGTTTGCGGTAGATATAGGAAAGGTTATTCCACCCTCAGAGCCAATGCTGGATACATATGTTCAGTTGGTTGATTGGCTTCTTATAATATCAGATCAATGGATTGCCAGAGCGATCGCTTGGCTTGAGATTCAGGCAGAAATTGCCCGTGGGTTAATATAGTAAACTCAGACGCTTCTTATGAGAGCGTCTGAGAAAGTGGAAAAATTACTAACATTGCGCTTGAGTTATCAAAAGCTGTACTGACCCCGTCATATTACTTTGATTAGGCGCCTGAGTTCAGCGCTTCATGGGTGGCATGCGTTTTGGGGAGATGACACATTAAAACCTGTTCAATTGTGCGAACGACATTAAAGTCCAGAAGCGAGAAAAGCTCTTCGGTCAGATGTTGATGGATAATTGTCAACACTAAGCCAGCTTCTAAGCGTTTGATTTCGCCAGTCTCCAAAAGGGTTTTGAAAGCCTCATTTACATGGTTTGAGAACACAAATTTTTTGGCGACCGTGGCATGATCGCTGTTCTTGCACGTCTCATCAATTCTGGCGAGCAAGAGGACTGCATCGGCCAAAAACTTACGCGCTGTTTTGATATCTCCGGATCCTGCCGTATTCACCATTACCATGTTTCTAATCCTGATTTGTTGTTACGAAATGTCTTTTGCAACAACTGTGCCAAAAAGTGAGCATTATCAGGTGTAGGCCTGATTATTTTATCTTTGCCTAGGAAATAGGTGCAGTATTTCGCTGATGATCTTTCAACTATATATGAAAATTAATAGGATCTGCGCGCTTGGAATTAATTTTAAAACAATATTTTTGGATAGCAGGTCCCGCTATTTTGCATAAGAAAGTAAAGCGCAATTTATTGTTTTCTTGACGGTCTCTGTGCGAGATACAGGCTTTCAATTGATAATTTAGATAATAAGTTGTTTTCAAGCGGTGGAACCCTGACAGCGTTTTTTCGATACTTCATCTTAGGAAGATGATTTTTGAGTTGCTTTTGCAAACCCTTCAGGAATTAAAACTTGTCTCGCTAAGTTGGCTATGTTTGCACCTACGTCTCGGTCGGTATAAGAATCCAATCAGAGGAAAAC
>JAQWKM010000055.1 GCA_029247845.1 Paracoccaceae bacterium
AGGAACATGGTCGGATACATTAAAGGAGAGGCCAACCAAACCGCCGTAACTGAGCTTAGTGGTGCGCTAACCGCAAGAAGGGCCGCAATAATGGAATGTCTTCGCAGGAACAAAAGGGTAATGACCCACCAAGAATTGCGGCAAGTTTAATCATCTGACCTTGTGGACTTTCTAAAGCACGGACCAGTGATGTTTCTGCCCCTGTGGCTTTTAGAAAAGCCATAGTTAGGACGGCAAACAAGATGAAGGGTGCCGCACAGGCTAGTGCTTTGAGGTTAAATGAAATGGTTGCAATAAATTTGATACCATCAAAGATATAATATTAATCAGGATAAGCCCCGAGGCGACGAAGGCCTTATCAATTTTAAATGTTCGTAGTTGGATATCCGTTTGGTCAGTCAAGGGATTGATCTTTTCCTGAAATATGGCTTTCAAAACAGCATTGGTTAAATAAAAATTGATTAAATCTTTTACTTTTTTACAGACGATAATCGTACAGGTAATTGAGTGGCCTTATTTTTCCTGCAGCACCAGAATTTTCAACACACCCGACTGCTGTTATGACCCCAGAGTAGCAAAGCAAGAGGTGGCAAGTTCTATCGCAAGAAATGGATCATTAAATGTTTTCATATTTCTAATAATATAGAAATAAAATACTGTTTGTCATTTTGGAGTTGCTGTCTAGTTTAAGAGTATGCAACCAAAAACAGCCTCGTTTGATTTTTCGGATTTGAAAGCCTGTAAACTTTGCGCATCTCGCTTTGCGGCAACGGCGACGTCGCATAGTCCAAGACCAGTATTTCAAGGACAGGCCCCTGCCCGTATCTTGATTGCAAGTCAGGCTCCGGGTGTACGAGTGCACGAAAGTGGGCAGCCTTTTACAGATCCTTCAGGTGATAGGTTACGGGCATGGATGGGCATCGGCGACGATATTTTCTACGATGCCAAGCGTATTGCGATATTGCCGATGTCCTTTTGTTTTCCGGGGTATGACGCAAAAAGTGCAGATTTGCCGCCGCCTCCATTGTGTGCCCGCAAGTGGCGTCCAGCGATGTTATCGCAATTTCCAAATGTTTTGTTGACGATACTAATTGGCGGATATGCGCAAAAATGGCATTTGCAAACCAGATCAAGTGTTCACTCAGTTGTTGCCAATTGGCAAGTCTATTTACCGCATTTCTTGCCCTTGCCACATCCGAGCTGGCGCAATAACGCTTGGTTGAAAAAAAATGAGTGGTTTGAGGCCAAAGTAGTGCCAGTCTTGCGCCAAAAAGTGCAGGAGGCACTTTTATGAATCCTTCGACGCCATTGGACCGGGCCCACGCTCTAATGGAGGGCAAACCGGATAATACACAATTAAGATTGCGGTTTTTTGAGCGATTGGCGGATTGTGAATTATTTATGCTTTTGACCGAAGAGGCGAAGAATGACAATTTGTTGCCAGATTTTCTGTCTTATGAAGAGGCGCAATTTGTATTGGTCTTTGATAGCGAAGAACGACTGTCACAGTTTTCTGGTCAAGTGTCGCCTTATGCTGCTATATCGGGGCGCATCATTGCAAATATGCTTGCCGGACAAGGTATTGGCATAGCATTGAACCTCGATGTAGCGCCGTCGTCCTTCTTGCTGCCTGCAGAGGGCGTGGATTGGCTTGATAATCTGATCAGACAGACACCAGATGAACTCCAGGCAAAGCCAGTGGTATTTTCCCCGCCATCCGATCTGTCCACAGATTTATTGGAGGCCTTGGATCAAAAGTTAAAAACGACGTGTGGTCTTGCCAAAGAGGTTTGGCTGAGCAGTGTGGAATATGAGGATGGTCACAAAGGTCTGTTTCTAGCAGTGATTGATGCCCGCCCTGGATCCGAAGGCGCCTTGGTAAAAGCGGCGCATGAGGCAGTCACATTTTCTGCAGAGGAAAATTTACAATTTGATGTCGCATTTCTAAACAAAACCGATAAAAGCCTAGACATTATTTCTCGTCAGGGACTTCGGATAGAATTGCCTGAACCTGAGGTGCCCAAAACTGTTGTCCCTCAAATGCCTGGTGGCGATCCGGACAAGCCTCCCAAATTGCATTAGTCTTGGCGACAGTTACAATCATCGCTTAGAAGCTATTGTCCAGGTGCGATGTCGCAAACGAGCCTGACGTTAAGGTTCTCACACCTCCTCAGTGTTGCGTGTTGTATTCAGCGCCGTAATGTAGAAAGTACAGTTTCATGGTACATGCATCATCTAAATTTTTATATGCGGTCAGCAATCTTTATGATGCTGAAGGGCGCATTGTCGGTACAATGTCGGCCTCTGCTTTGTGACATCATGCCAGCACGATAAACGATACCCAAGAATAGCCCAATTCATTCGAGAGACCAGTGCGACATGCCTTTTCTTTCAAAGAGAACCACCTCGTTCAGCTTGCCAAACTTGCCCTGCTTTTTATGCGATGGGCCGAGTGGATTTTAGGGGTTCCCGTCTTCCTGAGGATCCTTTGACGCGATGCCATTTAACGAATTGATCGGCCCGAACGGACTATTTTTTTACAAAGGCGTGCGTGTTGGTGGAATAAAGATGACGGATAACGGATATTGGGAAAAGGTGATTATGTGTTTCACAGAGCCAATATCGAGCGTACGTTTCGGACAACATACAGTCATGTCTTAGCGATATCGGGTTGGCCTGGTGATATTGGCTTTGACCAATATCACGTACATTCAGAGACTTCTGATTAAGCCTCGCCGCATTATGAATTATCCTAGAGAATAATGAGAGGGGAGACTGCTTTGCTAGCGTTCCCAGTGCACGTCACCTAGAAAAATATATCCAGCTCCATAAATTGTCTTGATCAATCGAGGATTTTTAGGATCTTCTCCCAGCTTCGTTCTAAGACGTGATATTCGCACATCCATAGCTCGGTCAAAGCTTTCTCCGGCGGCACCGCCAAGAGTTTCCTGCATATGCGCGCGGCTGATTAGTCGCTGTGGACTCTCTAGAAAAAGTCTTAGTACTTCTCCTTCGGCATGGGAAAACGGTGTTTCCACTCCATCTGTATCAATCAGCATATAGCGGTCAAAATGTGCACTCCAACCTTTGAGTTGTTTGCACTCAAAGCGGGCTTTTGTGCCCGACTGCATCGTCTCCTTATTTGCGCGCAGACGGGCGCGTATGCGGGCGACAACTTCGGCAGGGTCAAAGGGTTTAATAATATAGTCATCTGCCCCCAGATCGAGTCCAGTGACACGGTCCTGAACTTGCGCTCGACCAGAAATAATAATTACAATTGCGCCCTGTTCAAGCGCAAGCCTGTGTACAATAGACAATCCATCTCGGTCTGGAAGGCCTAGATCAACGAGACAAGCATCGGGCATTGATGATTTCAAGGCCGCCTCGAATTCTGTTGCGCGCGCAAAAGTCATCGTGCGAAACCCAGCTTCTTCTAAGGCACTCGACAGCATTGACCGGATGGCTGGTTCATCGTCCAGAATTGTAACCAAAGGTGCATTCATTCAGAATATCCGTTTTGCATGACTTCCTTCAATTTGCCCTGATTGAAAGGTTTGGGCAAGACTGGGCCCAACCTAAGGGCTTTTTGATGCAGTTCGTCCGGTTCGGGCAATGATGTCATAAAGATGAAGGGGGGTCCACTTGCATCCATATTTTCGGCAAGATCCACACCGGTTTCAACGCCTTCAAGCTTTAGATCGCAAAGAATCAAAGCAATTTCGGGCAATCCAGCTATTAATTGTCTGGCCTCTACCACAGACGTAGCCTCCACAACGCTATGGCCTAAATGGGTCAGCATTGCACGGATTGTATCGCGTAGATCAGGATTATCTTCTACCAATAAAACCATGCCGCTGGCTTGGTGTCCGAAACCTTTACGAAGGGGCAGACGCAAGACAACACGGGCACCGGCATAATTATTTCCAATCGCCATTTCGCCACCAGAAATTTTGACCATATCGTAGACCATCGTCAGGCCAAGTCCTGTTCCTTCAACGCCCTTAGTCGTGAAAAAGGGATCAAGTCCGTGATCCAAAGCTTCTTCTGAAAATCCTGGCCCAGTATCGGTGATTATAAATTCTATCCATGTTGTTTTAACCTCCTGTGCTGTGACTGTGATACGGCCTTTTGGTCCTATTGCATCGCGTGCATTTAAAATAAGATTTAAGAGTGCGTCCTGCAGTAAGCCGATGTCTAAAAGATAACTGTTTTCCGGCAGTTTATTGCGGATAACCAGCTTTATTTTGGCGGGCAGTGCCGACTGGGTTAGGGTCGACAGCTTTTCAAGCAGTATCGGCACGCTGGCGGTTTGAAGACTAAGATTGCGCGCACCAGTCATATCGGCGATTGTGTTCAGCAATGTCCCTCCCCGACTGGCGGCATCCTTAATCGCTGCAAGCAAAGGCTGTGCCTCGGAGGGAACTTGCATTTTTTCGAGCCTGCTCTGAGTGCCGAGAATAATTGTTAAGAGGTTGGCAAAGTCATGGGCAAGCCCGCTAGTCAACTGAGCGGCCATTTGACGCTTGCTAGCGTGCTGCAGGGCGGCGCGCGCTTGTGTTTCCTCGGTAACATCAGTTGACATTACATAAACACCGTTAATCTTGCTGCCATTTATATCTGGCGTAAAGGCCGTTCTGATCCGACGCGAACTGAGTTCATCGGTAAACTCAAACACTTTGGATTTGCCTTGCAAGCCCTCTGCGAGACTGGGCTCTATCTGAGCATAAGCGCTCGTTCCCAGGGTCTCTGCAACGCTGCGCCCAAGAATGTCGGTAGGTCGCTCTGGCATTACTGAGGTTAGGGCTTGGTTAGAATATGTATACCGCCGCTCTTGATTGACGTAGGAGATATGGGCTGGCATCATTTCAGTGATCAATCGGGTTCTTGCCTCGATGTCAGTAAGCTCTCTTTTTGCTTCTTCGAGAGCTACGTTTGTTGACTCTAGCTGGCGATTCTTTGCTGCTAATTCTTCTGCGTGGCTCAAAAGCTGACCTGAAAGTTCCTTTGACCGACTGCGTAACATATTTTCTTGGCGCTTGATGCTAGTTATGTCGGTGTAAACGGTAACCCATCCACCTTGCGGCAAGGGAGACCCCTCAACGCTAATGACTTGGCCGTTTGAGCGCGTACGTTCCATGTAATGCGGCTCAAAAGCACGGGCGGTATTTACCCTGTCGTTTACAAAATTTTTAGGCTCTGCCACATTACCATATTCGCCTTTCTCTACCAGATGGTGTATTGTTTTGGAAAATTCTGCACCATACATTGTAAGCTCAGGGGGAAGATTGAACATTTCGCCAAACCGGCTATTACAAATCACAAGGCGTAAGTTGCTATCGTAAATTGTAAGAGCCTGCTGAATTAGATTAAGCCCAGCCTGGGTCATAGCTGACCCATCTTTGACAAAATTATCCATGCAGGTTCTCCAGTCAGGTAAGAAAGACGTCATCTTTAAAAGATCTAGCGGACTGTAACAATTTGAAAGGTTTCTGCAATGATCATGAAAACTTTGTGAACCACACACTTATTATTGCTAGACGTCCATCGTTAAGATTTTGGCATATTGGGAGGAATAGATAGTTGGTATCAGGCTCTGAAACGGGCGGCGTTTTGCAGTCCGTCCCTGCATATGTTAGACGCAATGCGAAAACATTTAGCAACGCACCCGCATTTCGCGAAAAGCAGTTTGGAATTTGGCAAAGCTGGACGTGGTTGCAAGTTGAAAAGTACGTGACAGAATTAGCTTTGGGCCTCCTGCAGCTAGGTGCTCGTGAAGGTGACCACATTGCTGTAATTGGTCGAAACCGTCCCCATCTTTATTGGGCGATGATGTCTGTACAGATGGTTGGCGCGGTCCCTGTGCCATTATATCAAGACGCGGTTGCTGAAGAAATGTCCTACGTCCTGAGCCATTGTGGAGCTCGTTTTGTAATTGCGGATGATCAAGAGCAAGTGGATAAAGTCCTTGAAGTTCAAGAGGATTTGCCCAGCCTTGATCAAATGATTTATCTCGATGCGCGCGGTATGCGCAAATACGACCATTCGAAATTGCATGACCTTGAAAAAGTAAGGGAGAGTGGCGTAGAGGCATCCACAACGGAACGCCAAGAGCTAGAGACACGGATAGGAAAACTTAATTTTCAATCCATTTGCGTCATGCTGTATACGTCTGGAACAACGGGCAAGCCGAAAGGTGTTGTTTTAAGTAATAAAAATATCATTATTTCGTCGCTGAATGGCTGTAAGTTTGATAATATTGGTAAAGATGACGAGATTTTGTCATATTTACCGATCGCTTGGGTTGGTGACTTTATTTTCTCCTTCGGCCAATGCGTAGTTTCGGGTGTGCGCGTGAACTGCCCGGAAAGTCGCGAGACAGTACTTTCCGATTTGCGAGAGATTGGTCCCTCTTACTATTTCGCACCGCCTCGGATTTTTGAAAGTATGTTAACCTCCGTTATGCTGCGGATAGAGGATACGAGCGTCGTAAAAAAATGGCTATACGATTATTTTATGGCGCATGCGACGCAAGTCGGGCCCTTAATATTGGACAAAAAACCAGTTGGGCGTTGGGCTCTCATAAAATACAAAGTCGGAGAATTTCTTATATATGCACCTATAAAAAATATTTTAGGTTTAAGCCAAGTGCGCGTTGGTTACACTGCTGGCGAAGCGATTGGACCTGAAATATTTGATTTCTTTCGCTCTTTGGGAATAAACCTCAAACAGCTTTACGGTCAAACTGAGGCATCAATATTCGTTACAGTGCAGCCAGATGGCGAAGTTCGCTCTGATACCGTCGGCGTCCCTGCGCCGGATGTGGAAGTTAGAATAGGCTCTAATGGTGAAGTCTATTATCGCTCTCCCGGCGCCTTTGTTGAATATTATAAAAATCCTGAAAGTACGGCAGAAACCAAAGACCCAGATGGATGGGTGGCGACCGGGGATGCAGGTTTCCTTGAACCGGATACAGGCCACCTAAGAATTATTGATCGCGCCAAAGACGTTGGGAAATTGTCAGGAGGATCGATGTTTGCACCAAAATATGTGGAAAACAAACTCAAGTTTTATCCTAACATTCTCGAGGCAGTTTTGTTTGGTGCGGGCCGCGACAACTGTGTTGCCTTTATTAATATTGATTTGACTGCGGTTGGGTATTGGGCCGAAAGAAACAATATTGCCTATTCGAGTTATCAGGAGCTTTCCAGCAATCCGAAGGTCTTGGATATGGTTCAGGAGCATGTTGAAAAGGTAAATAAATCTGTTTCTGAGGATGAAATGCTGTCTGGGTGTCAGATCCACAGGTTCCTTGTGCTGCATAAAGAGCTTGATGCAGACGACGGAGAGTTGACGCGGACCCGTAAAGTTCGCAGGAAAATTATTGGTGAGAAGTTCGATGATTTGGTCACGGCTCTCTACGATGGATCCGACAGTATTTATACAGAAACAGAAGTGACATACGAAGATGGGCGCAAAGGCAAAATAGCTGCCACCCTGCAAATTCGTAATGCGGCAATCTCGGACGGTTCAACGTCCATGGCAGCGGAATAAGAGGGGCGGTGAGTTGAAAGATATAGCACAAGGTTACATGACCGAGGATGGTCGCCAGATTGGTGCTGTTCTTATGGAGTTGAAAAACATCACGCTCAAATTTGGGGGTGTTCAGGCTATAACAAATGCGTCTTTTGATATTCGCGAAGGTGAAATTCGCGCCATCATTGGTCCAAACGGCGCTGGAAAGTCATCGATGTTAAATGTTATCAACGGTTTCTATCACCCTCAAGAGGGCGAAGTGTGGTTTCATGGCAAAAAACGCCCTTCAATGCCGCCTTCTGAAATCGCCCGTCAGGGCATCGCTCGAACATTCCAAAATATCGCCCTGTTTCACGGAATGACGACCGTCGAAAATGTCATGACAGGTCGCCAATTGATGATGAAAAAGAATTTTTTCTGGCAATTGTTGCGGGTTGGCCCTGCTCTGGAAGAAGAAACAGTGCATCGCCGCAAATGTGAAGAGATCATCGATTTTCTTGAAATTCAGGCGATACGCAAAACACCTGTAGGCAGCTTGCCATACGGTTTGCAAAAACGCGTCGAGCTTGCGCGGGCTCTAGCGATGGAGCCCAAGTTGTTGCTCTTGGACGAGCCGATGGCGGGTATGAACGTCGAAGAAAAAGAAGACATGTCGCGTTTCATCCTGGACGTTAACGACCAGTATGGCACGACAATAGCATTGATTGAGCACGACATGAGCGTGGTCATGGATCTGGCCGACCGAGTTGTTGTTTTAGATTATGGCAAAATGCTCGCGGACGGCACTCCGGATGAAGTTCAGAAAAATCAGGCCGTGATTGATGCGTATCTGGGAGTAGAAAATTAATGGGCAGCTTTATTTATAGTGTATTGGGAGATCCATTTGTCCAGATGCTCCAGATGCCTGATTTCTTGATGCAGGTCGTTTGGGAAGGCTTTGTTTCTGGAATTTTATACGCATTGATTGCTTTGGGCTTTGTCTTAATTTTTAAAGCCTCAGGTATTTTCAACTTCGCTCAAGGTATAATGGTCGTCTTTTCAGGTTTAACCCTTGTGGGTCTTCATGAACTTGGGGTTCCGGCGTTCCTTGCTCTGTTTATAACGCTTGGCGTGATGTACGTACTTGCCTTCTCGGTCGAGAGACTAGTGCTTAGAAACCTAGTAAACCAACCTGATATTATTCTGTTCATGGCCACAATAGGATTAACCAATATCCTTATTGGGCTCGGACAATGGATTTTTGGTGGTGAAACCAAAAGCATGATTACAGAGCAACTTTGGCTGCCGACCGGATCGTCGGTCTGGGAGCCGGGTGGCGGTTTAGTAATTTTCCAACACATCGACATCGCGGCTGCTGTGATTGCTGCTCTTTTGATTATATGTTTGGCTTTGTTTTTTTCAAAAACAAAAGTGGGCCGTGCGCTTAGAGCCGTTGCTGATGACCATCAGGCATCTTTATCCGTAGGCATTTCCCTTAACCATATTTGGGTGATTACTTGGTTTGCGGCTGGTATCGTCGCGCTTGTGGCAGGGATCATGTGGGGTGCTCGTTCTGATGTTAGCTTCTCTTTGCAGATTATTGCCCTAAAGGCTCTGCCTGTTCTTGTATTGGGTGGCTTCACGTCCGTCCCAGGTGCTATCGTAGGCGGTTTGATTATAGGTATTGGTGAAAAGTTATTCGAGATCTATTGGGGTCCGCTCTTTGGCTCAGGTATCGAGGGCTGGTTTGCTTATGTGATTGCGCTCATCTTTTTGCTTTTCAGGCCACAAGGCCTGTTTGGTGAGAAAATAATCGAGAGGGTTTAAGGTATGTTTTATCGTGAATCGGGACAATTCAAATCCTCCTACAAAGAAGATATGCAAGCCTTTCCAATTCGTGAAGACAAAATTGGGATAGCTGTCTGGTTGCTGCTTGCTTATCTCTATGTTCCTTTCTTCGGATTACCTGGATTAGAATACGGATTTGCTCTAAACGCCATAATGATTCCAGTTTTGATTTTTACGATCACAACTATCGGGTTGAACATTTTGGTGGGCTACACTGGACAAATAAGTCTTGGAACGGCTGCCTTCATGGGAGTTGGAGCTTATTCATGCTATAAGCTGACATCTTATTTTCCAGATGTTAACATAATTATCTTGATATTTTCTTCTGGATTTTTTGCAGCCGCGGTAGGCGCGCTTTTTGGTCTGCCGAGTTTGCGAATAAAGGGCTTTTATTTAGTTGTTGCGACCTTGGCCGCACAGTTTTTTCTAGAGTGGTGTTTTATTAGGATTGGTTGGTTATACAATTTCAACCCATCTGGTGCAATTGAGGTTCCACAGCGTGAAGCCTTTGGCTTTATCGTGACTGGGGCAGCTGCAGAACCAGTAACCCGTTACCTCGTTGTTTTGACCATCCTGATTTTTCTGACCATAATTGCTGGCAATCTGGTGCGTGGTCGTATTGGCCGTAGTTGGATGATGATACGGGATATGGACATTGCAGCTGAGTTAATTGGCGTACGCCCATTAACTACAAAACTTTCAGCATTTGCTGTATCTTCCTACTATTGCGGCGTTTCTGGTGCGTTGATGGTCTTTATGTGGCTTGGTGCTGCAGAAGTGGAAAGCTTCGACGTCAATCACTCTTTCCTATATCTGTTCATGGTAATCTTAGGTGGGCTAGGATCAATAACTGGCTCTTACATGGGGGCGGCCTTTATCTGGACCTTTCCTTTAGTTTTGAAAGAAATTGGCAAGGTTTTTGAAATTAATCCAACAGTTATGGAAAACGTTTCACTTGTTGCTATCGGAGTTATGATTGTATTTATTCTTATTAAGGAGCCGCATGGTCTTGCAAGATTGTGGCAGCTTGGGAAGCAAAAACTGAGGATATGGCCCTTTCCTCATTAGGGTCATGATATACCGTTGGGATCTCGGGCCGAACCAATGGTTAAGAACGAAACGGTCCTAACGAAAGGGTGGCAATTAGAAAGTGCCATCCCCAATCTGGGAGGATGTTTTATGTATAAAAAAATTATTACTGGCGCTGTTGCTACAGCTGTAGCCGTTGCTACATTTGTGAGTACAGCTCATGCCGAGGATACACTCTATATTCCGGCACTATCTTACAGAACGGGTGCTTTCGCCGGTGGCGGCACTCCTTTTGCGAACGGTTTCATGGATTATCTAGCTATGTTGAACGCAAGAGATGGTGGCATCGGCGGTGTTAAAATCGTAAATGAAGAATGTGAAACTGCTTATAACGCTCAAAAGGGCGTGGAATGTTATGAAGCAACCAAAGGCAACGGCGCACTTGTTTATAATCCGTTGTCGACGGGGATCACTTTGCAGTTGATACCCAAAGCACCAGTTGATGAAATTCCAGTGCTCTCGATGGGTTATGGGCTCTCAGCTGCTGGTATAGGCGAGAAATTTCCTTGGACCTTTACCTACCCAACTTCCTACTGGTCACAGATGTCTTCAATACTTAAGTATATTGATAGCAACGGTGGTCTGAAAGGTCAGAAGATTGGCTTCATTTATCTCGATGTGGGTTATGGCCGGGAGCCAATTCCTCTGCTTGAGAAGCTCGCGCCACAGCTTGGTTTTGAAGTTGCAATGTTCCCTGTAGCAGGCAAAGAAATGCAAGCACAATCTGCCCAGTGGCTCAATGTTCGCAAAGAGCGCCCAGACTGGATGATTATGTGGGGTTGGGGGTCAATGAACCCAACAGCGATTAAAGAGGCAGCCAAAATTCGTTATCCCATGGATCGCTTTATCGGCAACTGGTGGTCATCGGCACATGCTGACCTTGTTCCAGTTGGTGAAGCTGGTAAGGGTTATGTTGGTGCTAATTTCTCTGGTATTGGTACAGACTTTCAAGCACTTCAGGACGTTATCAAATATGTAATTGAGCCTGGTAATACACGCACTGATCCATCTAAGGTTGGAGACGTTTTGTATAATCGTGGTTTATACAATGCTGTTATCGTAGCTGAAGCTGTTGAGACTGCTCAAAAAATGACCGGGAAATCAGCAATCTCGGGTGCTGATATGCGTCTTGGTCTGGAGAACTTTAATCTAGACGCTACGCGTTTGGCTGAACTCGGTCTTGCTGGCTTTGCAGGCGATCTCAAAGGGGACTGCGTTGACCATGAGGGTGGCGGCCCAGTATTTATGCAACAGTGGGACGGAGAAAACTGGGTGAAAATAACTGATCCAATTGCCCCAATGTCAGATGTGGTGCGGCCTTTGTTAGAAGCCGCAGCAGACGCCTATGTTGCAGATAAGCCTGAATGGAAAACTCAAACCTGTAATTAAGCTTTAAAGTAATCGGTGCGGCCACTCTGGCCGCGCCACTTCTAAAATAATTGGACTTGGGTTAATATGTTGGATTCTGGTGATATTGAACAAGCACTTCTTGAAATTAACAATGTTGAAGTGATTTACAATCATGTGATATTAGTACTCAAGGGTGTAAGCCTCAAAGTACCTAAGGGAGGTATAACAGCCTTATTGGGTGGCAATGGAGCTGGCAAGTCGACGACTTTGAAATCGATATCCAACCTGCTTTTGTCCGAACGTGGCGAAATTACCAAAGGGTCGGTCCATTATCGCGGTGATCCTGTTGCTGGTCTTTCGCCTGCTGAACTGGTTCGTCGGGGCGTTATCCAAGTTATGGAAGGGCGACATTGCTTTGGCCACCTGACAGTTGAGGAAAACCTTTTAACGGGCGCTTATACCCGCAAAGCTGGGCGGGCCGAAATTAATCAGAATTTGGAACTGGCGTATAACTATTTCCCTCGGCTTCGAGACCGGCGCAAGTCGCTAGCGGGATATACGTCTGGCGGAGAGCAACAGATGGTTGCCATTGGCCGTGCATTAATGTCAAAACCCGAAACGGTATTGCTGGATGAGCCTTCAATGGGTCTTGCTCCACAACTCGTCGAAGAGATTTTCCAGATCGTGCGCGATCTGAACGAAAAAGAGGGTGTGACCTTCCTATTGGCTGAGCAAAACACCAATGTGGCACTGCGCTATGCGGATTACGGGTATATTTTAGAGTCAGGCCGCGTCGTTATGGACGGTCCAGGGGCAGAGCTGCGCGAAAATCCTGATGTAAAAGAATTTTATCTTGGGATGTCCGATGAAGGCAGAAAATCTTTTCGGGAAGTGCGTAGTTATCGTAGACGCAAACGTTGGCTCAACTAGGCCAATTATAATTTAAAATATTTTGGCGGATCAAACCGATTTCTGTTGATGTAGGATAAAGGAACTAATTGTGAGTTTTTTTGATGCCTTGGAAACGAGAGGGTCGGATGCGCGAAATAGCGCGATGTCTGAAGCCTTGATCGAGCAAATCGCAAAAGCAAAAACCCTCGTTGGGTATTCTGAAAAATTTGCTGATGTAGACCCCGCATCTGTTCAATCTATCAGCGACTTGTCTGCATTGCCGGTGTTACGTAAATCTGATCTTACCAGTGCACAAAAACCTGGACAGGCTTTGGGCGGATTTAATGTTCGCCCACTTTCGCAGTTTGCTCATATTTTTCAATCCCCTGGTCCAATTTATGAACCTGGTGGAAACGAGCCGGACTGGTGGCGGATGGGGCGTTTCTTGCATGCTGTTGGCATTGGTAAGGGCGATATTGTCCAAAATTGCTTTGGCTATCATCTCACGCCGGCCGGTATGATTTTTGAGAGTGGCGCGCGTGCAGTGGGGGCAGCCGTTTTGCCAGCTGGTGTTGGTCAGACCGAATTACAGGTCAGGGCGGCCGTTGATATCTCAACAACGGCTTATGCTGGTACACCTGATTATCTAAAAATTATTATGGATATGGCGGATGAGATGGGGGAGCGCCTGACTATTACCAAAGCTGCTGTTGGTGGAGGGGCGCTGTTTCCATCACTTAGACAGGAATACGCAGATCGTGGAGTGACTTGCCTGCAAAGCTACGCAACGGCAGATCTTGGTAATATTGCTTATGAGTCCGAAGCGATGGAAGGCATGATTGTCGATGAAGGTGTTATCGTTGAAATCGTGACACCGGGAACTGGAAATCCTGTAGCTGACGGCGAAGTGGGGGAAGTTGTTGTGACCACGTTGAACCCAGATTACCCTTTGATCCGTTTTACAACTGGTGATTTAAGCGCTGTTTTGCCAGGACAAAGCCCCTGCGGACGCACCAATATGCGCATCAAAGGCTGGATGGGCCGCGCGGATCAGACGACAAAGATTAAAGGTATGTTTGTTAGACCCGAGCAAGTGGCCGCGCTCGTTGCATCACATGGGGCGATTGATCGCGCGCGCATTGTCGCTACGCGCCAGGGTGAGATGGACGTTATGAAAGTTCAGATAGAAACTTCGGCAAGTGGATCAGATATTTTTGAAAAACTGGTGAAGGTACATCTCAAGCTCAAAGGGAATATTGAAATATTTGCTCCTGGAGGTCTTCCGCGTGATGGCCTCGTTATAGAAGATCAGCGTAGTTACGATTGATGGCCGTCTTCAAGTTGTATGTCGTGAATAGCCGTTTTGCATAAAAACCTTAGCGCCTTGCGTAACGTGCTGGATCATAGGGCGACATATCAATATTGGGGGTCCGCTTGTCGATCAAATCCGTGATCAGTCGTCCTGTTTTGGGACCTGCCGTCATGCCAACGTGTTGATGCCCGAAAGCTGTGTAAATTCCACTTTGATCTAATTCTCCAATTAGCGGAAGGCTGTCAGGGGTTGAAGGGCGAAAGCCCATCCATTCTTCCGTACTTTCATAGGTCATATCTGGAAATGCCTCAGCTACGCGGCGCCGCAACAGTTTGATTGGGGATTTGCTTGGCCCAAGGTGTATGCCGCCCAATTCGACAGTTCCCGCGCAGCGAAGCCCTTCGCTCATTGGGGTGACACCGAATTTCCCCGTTGTCATAATCATTGGGTTTTTTGGTATTTGAGACGGGTTTTTGTACATGACATGGTAGCCGCGTTCAGTCTCTAGCGGAACATTAAGGCCAAGTTTAGCCATAAGAGGTTTTGACCAAATACCTGCAGTTACAACGATCTTGTCACATTCAAAACGCCCCTGATCGGTCAGAACGGCGCTGATCTTATCAGCGTCTTTTTCAAAGTCCTGCACATCTGTTTGGATAAATGTCCCGCCTAAATTCCGAAAGACCTCTGCAAGTTCGGTCACATAGCTGAGCGGGTTCAGAACATGACCCTGACCACTTAGAACGGCCAGACATTTTATTTTTGGCCCGCAGATCGGCTCAACGTCTTGCACGTCAGAACCTGTAATAATGTCGGGAACCATACTTGCCTCTTTTTTACGGGCCCAGCTGTAGGCGTCTTTGTCAAAACTAGCTTTGTCACGGTAAGCGTAGGAAATTTTACTATCTGTAATCCAACTTTGGGCTGATGTTCCTTCTGTCAATATCTTGTGCTGTAAAACGGAGTCAGTCAGCAAGGGTACAAGTGCGTCGCTTGTTTTGCGTGCCATATCGGTGTTGGCGTTTTTCAAGAACTCCACCAACCAAGGAAATAGTTTTGGCATGTAGCTCCATTTTATAAACAAGGGACCCATCGGATCAATCAGATACTTTGGGATTTGCTTCCAGAGGGAAGGTTCTGTCACTGGCACAATCGCCCATTGGGCAAGCAAACCGGCATTGCCATAAGATGCGCCCATGCCCGGCTTGGCCTTGTCCATCAAAATCACAGTGTGCCCGGAACGGCGCAGCCAAAGAGCCGTAGACACTCCGCAGATCCCTGCTCCGAT
>JAQWKM010000062.1 GCA_029247845.1 Paracoccaceae bacterium
ACAACAAAAGACGAACAAGGACGTAAAACAATTTTTGATGCACTACCTGAAGATATGCCTCGCGTCCTGAATGTTGGGCGGCTTGATCTAAATTCCGAGGGTCTGTTACTGCTGACCAATGATGGCGATATAAAACGCCAGCTTGAGCTTCCCTCAACTGGCTGGTTGCGCCGCTACCGCGTACGCGCCAGAGGACAGCCAGCTGAAAAAATGCTCACCCCTCTGCGGTCCGGAATTACGTTAGATGGGGAACGGTTTCGCCCAATGAACATTACTATCGATCGCCAGCAAGGCGCTAACGCCTGGCTCACCATAAGTTTGCGCGAGGGCAAAAATCGTGAAATTCGAAGAGCCATGGACCATATTGGACTAAGCGTAAACCGATTGATCCGCGTATCATACGGCCCATTTCAACTAGGAACCCTCAAGTCAGGAGCTGTTGAAGAAGTGCGCCGCAAATTGATGCGAGATCAACTGGGACTAGATCCGCTCCCAGAAAAAGAGGGCACGAAAAAAGTTATCAGACGAAGGCGGGAAAAATAATATCCGGCGTATTTTTCATTTCATTATAATAGTTGTATGTAAGCGAAAGCAAAGGGAGAAAACATTATTATGGTAGACTTATTAACACTTGAAAATCTGGGGAACCTATTGATGCTGTGTTTCCTACAAGCAGTTTTAGGCTTTGATAATCTTCTCTATATCTCGATTGAAAGTCAACGCGCGCCCGTGCCACAGCAAAAAACTGTTAGATTTTGGGGCATCATTATCGCAGTTGCGCTCAGGGTCGTATTGCTTTTTGTGATGATACGTCTGATAGATGCCCTAGCCGAACCTTTTTATATATTTGAATGGGCAGGCATATTGGAAGGCGGGGTAAATTTTGCTACCTGCATCTTTGTCATCGGCGGCGTATTCATCATTTATACCGCAGTCAAAGAAATTTCTCATATGCTTGCAATTGAGCATCTTGATACGGATATGGACGGCAAAAGCGGAAAATCCGCCTTTCAGGTCGTCATGATGATCGTTTTGATGAATTTGATTTTCTCATTTGACTCCGTGCTCTCGGCGCTTGCAATTACGGATGTATTCCCAATTTTAGCCACTGCGATTATTGTCTCAGGAATCGCTATGTTACTATTGGCAGATGGCGTCACAAAATTTCTAGAACGCAACCGCATGTATGAAGTGCTTGGACTGTTTATTCTGCTAATTGTTGGCATCGTTCTACTTGGCGAAAGCGGTCAAGCGGCTGCACATGCCATGCATGATCCTTCTCTTGCACTTAAGCTGTTTAGCCACGAAGTTATTCCGATGTCCAAAACGACCTTTTATTTTAGCGTTGTTGTCTTGGTTGCTGTTGAAATCTTGCAGTCAGGCTATTCGCGCAAACTTAACCGCCAACGCCATCGTGGAGCGCATTAGAAAAGGAGGGAAACGTTTGCACACCATCTTAAACGTTGCTGCAAAGCAGTGTATGATCATCGCATCCGCACCCGGAAGCTGGGCAAGAATTTTAAGTGTTCACAAATTGCGCCCATCAGCGGCATCATCTGCAAAAACTCAAGATAAGTCATCACCAAAAAACTGGAATAAATATATAATTTAATAATCTAGGCAAAACCCAAAGCAAGATAGTGGAGATAGCGCTTAATTACACGATATGAACTAATTGTTCTACACGCATATAAGCATGTGCGTTACGGCAACCACCGTGTTCGGCCTGTCTAATGACAATTAAAAAAGTTATTCTAAGAGCAGTATCAGACTTATCGTGCGTATTCTTTTTATGTCCTGTTCAGGCCAGACCAGCACGCCACTGGCAGTTGTGGAGGATAGAAAGAAGCTCCTAGTATCAATAAGATCGAACGCAGGGAAGGGATATTATTCAAATCTTCAGAAGGCACTTTTGTCAGGTGGACTTTAGCGCATCGATAAGGGTAGTTCGGACACACCCTTTGACGCGACATACATGGTGCGCGATTTCAAAGCGCTGGCATTCTTTGATGAATACCCAAACAGCAATGGATTTCAGCGTGGCAATACAAATTAGGTCCACTTCTCAAAATGGACCAAGCCAGTCCAGATAAGACTTTTTTAGGGCCATCTTTGGACCAGAAAAACTCGTGAGGCAGACCTGAAGACTGTGTCTAAATATGTAAGACGCCTCGCAAACATCACAGCGCATTCGATCATACTCGTAAAACAGCACAGCAATTTCAGTGTCTTTGTTGTCAATGAAACCGAACCAGCACAGGTTTTGTCTCAGGTTGCGCAGAACGGTCAAAGCATAGGCGTCAATGCAGAAAACCTCCTACAAGATATTCCGCACGAAGGGCATTGTGTGGTGTTCGCCTTCTCGCAAAGTGGATCTTCAAAAGATTACGTCAAAGCCTTTGCGATTAAACGATCCGAGCACCCAGCACAGCTTAAAAAAGCCTGTTTTCATGAAGAAATAATACAGGGCCTTGACCTCAGTAATGACAGTCCACGCGCGCGTCCTTCGAGGACCAGGACGATGACGATGACGATGACGATGACGCATTTTCCCTGCTAACCGACTATGATGTAAGTCTGTTAAAGATGCTCTACGATCCGCGCTTAACGTCGGGTCTGAGTTTAGAGGATACCGAACCTATCCGGTCTCAAATCATCACGGATTTAAATCAGCCGGAGAATTAGCCACATCAGACATCGGATCCATGATTGAATTACTGACGTATTTTTTTCTTCCAACACATTGGCCTGACGATATATGTTCTAAAGTAGCGTTCTAAAAATCCAGAAAATATACGGGTTAGACAAAATAAAGGTTGGGGCATACATGCGTGCACTTATTCAAAGAGTGACCAAGGCTTCAGTGCAAGTCGATAGCCAAGTCGTCGGTCAAATTGATCAGGGACTTTTAATCCTATTGTGCGCAATGGCTGGAGACACTGAGACTGAGGTCGAAAAACTGGCTTCAAAAGTGACCAAACTGAGGATTTTTATGGATGAGAACGGCAAGATGAACCGCTCGATTATAGATATTGCAGGCGCAGCTTTGGTTGTTAGCCAGTTCACACTGGCAGCTGATACCTCACGCGGCAACCGCCCAGGGTTTTCACATGCTGCAAACCCGGATGACGGAAGAAAGCTTTACGAGTATTTCATCGTGGAGATGCAAAATTCTGGCACTTCCGTTGAAACTGGTGAATTTGGGGCCGACATGCGGGTCAGCCTAATCAATGATGGGCCCGCAACTTTTTGGATGGATACTAGTCAAAGTTGATCTTGCCCGTTATGGTATAGGTCGAGATTATTGATTTCTCACTATATTTTTCGTGGCTTTGAAATACATCACCTATTCTCCATTGATCCACCTGCACATGGCGACTTGGACCGTATGGCAACCAGCAGATTTTTAGATTAGGCAACAGTGGACAGTTGGACTCTGGTAAATGTTGCTGGCTGGGCCCTTGATCTTTAGTATCGCCGACAGATCCAAGATCATAAAGGTCAAGAATTTGCGTACCAGCGTCACGATATAAAGTTTTTCATGAATTCTCTTAGCTTATCGAATTTTTTCACTGCAAAAGACAGGAGGACATTAACACTTGGCGTTAATCGAGAATCACCAAAGCATACCCATCAATTTTGGGGGTCGATTTCGCGACTATGTTCTGGCACGTCGACATTATAATAGAGCTAGGATAGCGCTCTCAACGGCATTATAAATGCGATCATTCCCTCACACCTGTAAGAGAAAAAGTGACCCTTTATTCGCAAAAAGGTATTCTCTTTTTACATCCTGCTATTGACCTCCTCTTTCAAAGCTAAACACTTGCGGCGTAAGGTTCCAACCAACTTTGATACGGCTGTACTCAAGCTAGAGCAAAGAAATAGAGAATGGCTTACGCTAGCACTTATATCTCAACATCCCAACCCATCCTTGGATCAATGCACTTTAAGTTACACAATCTTTTACACCATCAGTACATCACCGCCACAGTCAACATTTGGGCGCCTACCATTCCAGAAACGGGCAACAGGTCTTAATTTATACATCGGGTTCGTGCCTTAAAATTAGCATTAATAAAAAAATTATGGTCACCAACTAAATTTAATGAATTTGCGCCGTTAAATTTAATAGCCCATCCGGCCCATTAAAGGGGAGCTTGTTAATGAGTGCCCTACGAGTGGCTTGCGCCTCTTCTGGCCGGATGGTGCATTTTACAAAAATGAAAGTTAATTTTCGTTTAGAGGAATAAGGCAACCCTAGACTGCCTTTCTAATGATCACGTTTGAGCGTTTGTATATTTCTTCAGTTCAGCACGCGCCACCTGACGTCGATGTACTGCGTCGGGTCCATCCGCAAAACGCAGCGTGCGAATATGGGTCCACATATGCGCAAGATCAAAATCCTGACTGATCCCACCTGCGCCATGCATTTGCATTGCATCATCGACCACTTTTCCTGCCATCAAAGGCGCGACAACTTTTATTTTTGATATCCAAGGTTGAGCGGCGCGCACGCCAACAGTGTCCATCATATATGCAGCTTTTAGACATAAGAGCCGCGCCATCTCAATCTCCATCCGCGCATTAGCGATGATATCATAATTCGCACCAAGCTCGGTCAGCGGCTTTCCGAATGCCTCCCGTGACAGACCCCGACGACACATCATTTCTAAAGCTTTTTCAGCCTGCCCAACCGCACGCATACAATGGTGAATTCGACCAGGGCCAAGCCGTCCTTGAGCAACTTCGAATCCGCGCCTCTCACCTAGAATAACTGCATCAGAAGAAATGCGGACATCCTTAAAGCGCAAATGCATATGCCCATGTGGTGCATCATCGTTTCCAAAAACCTGCATTGGACGCAGAATTTCTATGCCTGGTGTTTTTGGGTCCAAAGCAAACATCGTATGGCGGCTATGTTTAGCGGCATCTGGATCAGTGTTGGCCATCAGAATGTAGAGCGAACAGCGCGGATCACCAGCCCCAGAAATCCACCACTTTTCTCCGTTTAAGATAAAGTTATCACCATCCCGCTTAGCTTCAAAAGCTAGTTGCGCCGCATCTGAAGAAGCCACACCCGGTTCTGTCATAACATAGGCTGAGCGTATTTTACCCTTCAACAAATCGCCAAGCCAGCGATCCTTATGAGCCTGAGAGCCATAGCGTTCCAGCACTTCCATATTTCCAGTATCAGGCGCAGAACAATTAAAAATTTCAGCAGCAATGCCAACTTTGCCCATCTCTTCAGCAAGATAGGCATATTCGACAGTGCTAAGCCCATAACCGCGCTCACTGTCCGTTAACCAGAGGTTCCAAAGATTGCGATCGCGAGCTTTCTGCTTGAGACTGTCCATAATTTCGATCTGGCGCGCAGTAAAAACAAAGCGGTCTCCCGACGAATGTTTGCCTATTTCAGCGAAATATTCATCGTTAAGCGGCGCGATTTCATTTTCGATCATATCCCGCACTTTCTCTAAAAGTTGCGCAACCTTTTCACTAATGCCTAAATCCATAGTGGCTTCCTATACTATATCTGGGAGTTTATAATCTTTAAAATTTTGCCTAAGGGTAAGCTTTGACACCTTTCCCGTTGCTGTGAGAGGTAATTGCGCAACAAATTCTATGGCATCGGGCAATTGCCATTTTGCAACTTGTTTTAATAACATTTTGTCCACTTGGTCTTTGCTCACGCGTGCCTCGCCGTTCGGGACAATAACCAACAGAGGTCTTTCATCCCATTTAGGGTGGGCTATTGAAATCACCGCGCAATTGGCCACATCTGGATGCCCCATGACAATGTTTTCGAGATCAATGGAACTAATCCATTCACCGCCTGATTTTATGAGATCTTTAGCCCGGTCCTGAATTGTCAAAAACCCTTCTGCATCAATCGAAGCTACATCGCCCGTAGCAAACCAACCGTCGCTATCAATCACGGTCCGTGTCGCTTCATCGTTTCTGAAGTAGCCGTTTATGACCGTATTGCCACGGACATAAAGCTCTCCAATCGCCTTACCGTCATGCGGCTGTATAACTCCGGCTTCATCAACAATTTTTAAGTCAACACCAAACGCACGTCGGCCCTGACGTGCTTTCATGTCAAGTTTGTCTTCTTCGCTCATTGTCTCTTCGTGGTGCGCTGATAGGATTCCATGTGTTCCTATCGGGCTCATTTCAGTCATACCCCAAGCATGGCAAACCATGACACCGCTTTTTTCAAAAACCTCTATCATCGAACGCGGGACAGCAGACCCACCGACAATCACGCTTGTAAAGCCTTCGGGGTTACGCCCTCGAACTGCAATTTCACCCTGCAAACCAAGCCATACAGTGGGTACACCCCATGCAGAAGAAACTTGTTCGCGATCCATGAGATCAAAAATGGATTTGCCGTCCAACGCCGGACCAGGAAATATCAATGATGCCCCTGCCAGCGGGCAAGCATAAGGCAACCCCCACGCATTTACATGGAAAAGTGGGACAACAGGTAAAATTTTCGCCCCCTCATGAACCGTTTTAGCTAGGCTCACCGATAAAGTTAAAGCGTGTAGAACTGTTGAGCGGTGGGAATAAAGCGCACCCTTTGGATTTCCAGTCGTACCCGACGTATAACAAAGCCCCGCAGCCGTCTCCTCTGATAACGTGGCCCACTCAAAATCGTTAGGTTCATCTTCAAGAAGCTCTTCATAACACAAAAAATCAACTTTTGACTCTGGCATATGCGCCCGATCAGTCATCAATATATATATCGTACCTTCGGCGAATTGGTCTTTAAGGACTTCAATCAATGGTACAAATGTTAAGTCCACACAGAGTACCTTGTCCTCGGCATGTTTGGTGATGTACGACATCTGTTCTGAACTGAGACGCGGATTGATCGTGTGGCAAATAGCGCCGAGACCCGCGATGGCATAATATAGCTCAAAGTGTCGATACCCATTCCATGCAAGGGTCGCGACACGATCGCCCGGCTCAATACCTATTTTTTTTAATCCACTTGCCAGCTGAGCAACGCGTTTAAACGCGTCTGGATATGTATATCTATGCACATCGCCTTCAGTGCGAACCGATACTATCTCGGCCTTGGGATGGTTTTGAGCACTAAACCTTAGAATTTCTATAATTGATAGTGGAAGGTGCATCATCTGACCAAGCATTTACCATCTCCCTTATTGTGCGTTTGCATTATACAAAATCGAAAACTGGCGGTTTGCAAGCCACCAGTGTAAGACATACGAAAGACGCTACGTCTGTTCATTAATCTGGCTCTTTATCCAAAGCCAAGTTGGATGGCGTAATCATTTTTAGATCTTCCGTATTCAAAGCATCGGTTGGCTTAGAAAGCCGATTTCGCACGACCCACAACAGACGCGACTGCGCGCGCGTTATAGCGACGTAAGCCAACCGCTTCCAAAGGGGTTGTCCCGCCTCAGATCGCCCCATCCGAGCAGCAGCAAATAGATCGGGCGCAAACACCTGAACTGTGTCCCATTGGCTCCCCTGGGCTTTGTGAATCGTCACTGCAGCCCCATGCAAAAAGGCCGCCCCCATATTTGCAGCATAAGGAATGAAGGGTTCTTCTTCGTCTGGTCGCTCAATCTTGATAATAGAAGCAGCCGAGATTTGCGGCTCTTCAACCCCCACAACATGCAAACGCGAAAAGCCAGTCCTGCGCCCAGCTCCTAAATACACCACCTGAGCCCCTTTGGTCAGACCGCGTGCCTCAAGATCAAGACGTTTTTTACGATGTTTAAGGGGCAATTCTATTCCATCACAGATCAGAGGTTCACCAGGCATTAATTCATTTTCGGGCGCTCCATAAACAGAGCGAAAAGCATTGATCAATCGAATACGTGTTGCATTACGCCACACTAAGGCCGGGCTTCGCGCCATCAAGTCTGCCTCGACGCGCTGTGCCCAAACAATACGCTCGTCATTGGCAGCAATATCGCGAATTTGTGCCTCAAAATCTTCGAACCCAAGCTCGGGATCTGCCAAAGTATGTGCAAGATCTAAAATCGGATTGTCTTCTGATTGACGGTGAACGCGGTTGAGTTTTACAATCTGAGCTGGTTTCATTCCATCAAAAACCATTGTGCCAGACTGGTTCACAGGCGCCAATTGCGCAGGATCACCAAAAAGAATAAGTGTGGAAAAAATCTGTTGCAGATCTTCAAACTGAAGGTCATCAAGCATCGAGGCTTCGTCGAGAAAAGCAATATCGAGCGGCTCTTCACGACGCTTCCAGCCAGTTATGAAATCAGACCCCCGCAATCCAGCAGTCGCCATCGCACCGGCCATTGATTTATGGGCTTGAAAAAAAATATATGCTCGCCTCAGTGCCTCTTCTGTCAACCCCTCAACGGTCGGTTTATCAGACGATCCAGCCAACCACTCAGCAATTTTTTCATATTCCGGGTCATAAACTGGCGTATAGAGAATTCTGTGAATAGTCGTGGCTGGAACACCCCGCATACGCAAAACGCTCGCGGCTTTATTCGTGGGTGCAAGAATGGCAAGACTTCGTTTATCACGCCGACGCTTTCCTTCATAATCCCCCAAAATGATATCGACGCCAACCTCTGACAGCGCCTCGTAAAGCTTTCCGAGTAATAACGTTTTTCCAGATCCAGCCTTTCCCACCAATGCCATTACAGACTTCTTACTATCTTTAGGAGGAACCAGAAGATCATTATCCAAGTCAACTCCCGCAGACTTCAAAAGCTGTGTCGCCGTATCATATGCATCGGCCTGATCAGAGGAAAAGTGAAACTGGGTTAAAGACATCAATGGCAAACTACACGTGTCTTTGAGAGAGCGCTACCAAAATAAGGCAAGCAAACCATATCTTTATCATCTTTTGCCCAGTCGAAAATATTATCAAACTAACAAACTGAAAACCTGGGATCAAAATTGGTAAATTTTGCCGCTTTGATCCTTGAACCATCAAAAATGACCAGAAATCTATTCCCATAAAGCCTTTAAACACTTCATGAATAGTAGAATGTCATTAAATAAATTTATTAAAATTGGAGTTTAACCCTAAAAAATGCAGCAGCAAGAGCTGCGGCCTGATTCTTGGATATAAAATTGCGTTATGAAAATATGGCTTCTTCGAACGTACGAAGGCCCGTCCTAGGCGATTGCACCAAAACTGACATATTTCCCGGCTTGTGTTCATTACGTCGCATTTTGATATGTGCTTGTGGAATTTCTGACCAGTTAAAAACCTCCGACATACAAGGATCAAGTCTCCGCTCGACCATCAGCTGATTTGCAGATGCTGCCTGTTTTAGGTGGGCAAAGTGGCTGCCTTGGATGCGCTTCTGATTCATCCATACATAGCGTGCGTCCATCGTTAGGTTATAGCCAGTGGTACCCGCACAAATAACCACCATTCCACCCCGCTTGCATACAAAGGTCGACACAGGGAACGTGCTTTCCCCCGGGTGCTCAAACACCATATCGACATTCACACCTTTTCCAGTGATTTCCCAAATGGCTTTTCCGAATTTTCGCACCTCGCCAAACCATTCTTTGTATTCATCGCTATTCACAGTGGGCAGCTGTCCCCAACAATTAAAATCTTTTCTGTTGATAACGCCTTTAGCGCCAAGGCCCATGACAAATTCGCGTTTATCCTCATCAGAGATCACTGCGATCGCATTTGCGCCAGCGGTATTTATCAACTGGATGGCATAAGACCCAAGACCACCTGACGCGCCCCATACCAATACATTTTGGCCCGGCTTGAGCTCGTGTGGATGATGGCCAAACAGCATCCGATACGCTGTTGCCAGCGTCAGCGTATAGCACGCGCTTTCTTCCCAAGTAAGGTGCTTTGGGCGTGACATAAGCTGTTGAGCTTGAACATTAGTAAACTGAGCAAATGATCCGTCAGGAGTTTCATAGCCCCAGATCCTCTGGCTATTCGAAAGCATCGGATCGCCACCATTACACTCTTCATCATCTCCATCGTCTTGGTTACAATGAATGACAACTTCATCACCAATCTTCCAGCGTTTTACTTTGTCGCCAACGGCCCAGACGATTCCCGAAGCGTCAGATCCCGCTATGTGGAACTCTGCTTTATGCACATCAAAAGGGCTTATTGGAATGCCCAGACCAGCCCAGATACCATTGTAGTTCACACCCGCAGCCATTACCAAGACCAATACTTCATGACTATCGAGCTTTGGAACGTCCACTACCTCTAGTTTGAAAGATGTATCTGGTTCACCGTGCCTTTCACGACGAATTGCCCAGGCATACATGGATTTGGGAACAAACCCTAAAGGTGGCATTTCACCCACTTCGTAAAGGTCTTTTTCAGGTGCCTCATAATCCGCAATACCCGTTTTCGTGTCCAAAGCCATAGTCGCCTCCCGCTTAAAATTGCCGCAACGCAGAATCATTTCTGAGCCTGTGCTATATCCCAGCGCGTAATAATGCAACATTTTGAAGCTAGTTTTGGTAATTTTATGTCTTTCATTCAGAGCTTTCCATCGATCCAACGGAGATAGATATAATCTTTACCATATATTTAGAGCTATTGTACTGCGGCGAGTTTGTGCGTTATCGCAGAGTCAAAATGCAATTAATTTTTTAGTTTGATTGCCTTAATAGGACCCAGCTCCTTTACCAGCTAGGCTATTTCTTTCTGCTGGCTGTTAAACTAGCACAACGCAAGTTTTTTAACTTTAGGCTTTTAACCTTTTCACGCTGCGATGCAGCGAATTGACAACGGTATAAAATTTCAAGTATGTATTCAGCAAAAAAATAATATTGCCCAGTGACATTAAGAGGTTTCAATGACGGCGACACAAAAAGACCGCCCTTGGCTAATCCGCACTTATGCCGGACACTCCACAGCTCAAGCTTCAAACGAACTCTACAGGTCCAATCTTGCCAAAGGACAAACTGGGCTTTCTGTGGCTTTCGATCTTCCAACTCAGACTGGCTACGATAGCGATCATGTCTTGGCGCGCGGCGAAGTTGGAAAAGTGGGCGTGCCAGTTAGCCATCTGGGCGATATGCGGACACTTTTTGACAACATTCCACTGGACCAAATGAATACATCCATGACAATAAACGCGACTGCACCTTGGCTATTGGCGTTATATATTGCAGTGGCAGAGGAACAGGGTGCAGATATAAAGGGCCTTCAAGGCACTGTTCAAAACGATATTATTAAAGAATATCTTTCGCGTGGAACTTACATATGCCCACCAAAACCATCCCTCAAACTGATAGCAGACGTGGCTGAATACTGCTATAAATATGTGCCTAAATGGAACCCGATGAACGTGTGTTCTTATCACCTCCAAGAGGCTGGAGCTACCCCACAGCAGGAGCTTGCGTTTGCCTTGGCAACGGCAACCGCAGTTTTAGATGAATTGCAAGGGAAAGTCCCAGAAGACGACTTTCCCAAGCTTGTTGGTCGCATTTCATTTTTTGTCAACGCCGGTATCCGGTTCGTAACTGAGATGTGTAAAATGCGCGCTTTTGTCGATTTATGGGATGAAATTTGCGAAACGCGTTATGGCGTTAGCGATCCAAAATATCGTCGCTTTCGATATGGCGTTCAGGTGAATTCTCTGGGTTTGACCGAACAACAACCGGAAAACAATGTTTATCGTATTCTGATTGAAATGCTTGCTGTAACATTATCCAAAAATGCGCGGGCACGCGCAATCCAACTTCCAGCTTGGAATGAGGCGCTTGGCCTACCACGTCCATGGGATCAACAGTGGTCAATGCGGATGCAACAGATCATGGCCTTCGAAACCGACCTGTTGGAATATGACGATTTGTTTGATGGCAACCCTGCGGTCGACACAAAAGTTGAAGAATTAAAAGAAGGCGCGCGTCACGAACTTTCGACCCTCGACAGTATGGGTGGGGCAATTAGTGCGATCGAGTATATGAAATCACGCCTCGTGGACAGTAATGCGGATCGTCTCAATAAGATTGAACGCAACGAAACAGTTGTAGTTGGAGTGAATAAATTTATCACCGGCGAAGAATCTCCGCTCACGGCCGGCGATTGTGGTATAATGGTGGTCGATGCCGCTGTTGAAAATGAGCAGATCGACCGCCTTAACGCATGGCGCAAGGCTCGTGATCAAACTGTTGTAAATAAGGCGTTGTTAGATCTGCGCACAGCGGCTGCTGGTGGCAAAAACATCATGGGGCCTTCTGTCGCGGCCGCAAAAGCGGGCGCAACAACTGGCGAATGGGCGGCGCAAATGCGTAGTGTTTTCGGAGAATATCGTGGACCTACAGGCGTGTCGCAGTCTGTCTCAAACAAGACCGAGGGCCTAGAGGATATCCGCGCGTCCGTTGACGCAGTAAGCGACAAACTTGGGCGTAGGCTAAAGTTTTTGGTTGGAAAGCCGGGTCTAGATGGTCATTCCAACGGCGCAGAACAAGTAGCCTTTCGAGCACGAGACTGCGGTATGGATATTGAATATGAAGGCATCCGCCTTACACCTGATCAGATTATTGCCTCAGCAGTTGAAAAAGAGGTGCACGTGATAGGACTATCGATCCTCTCCGGAAGCCATATCACACTAGTTGAAGCTATGATGGAAAAGCTGAGAGATGCCAATCTTGACGATATCCCAGTCATCGTTGGAGGAATTATACCAGATGAAGATGCTAAGCGTCTATTGGGTTTGGGCGTTTCAAGGGTTTATACGCCAAAAGATTTTGAACTCAATATGATCATGATGGATATTGTTAGTCTGGCAGACCCCGTTCCCGCTAATGCTCATTAGAACTGCTCTTTCATTAGTTTAATCTATTTACCAGCGGTGAGAGTGCAAGTGTAGTAATTCTTTTGATTTTTTCAGGACTACTTCCTAAACCATTCATTTTCATTGCGTGTGTGAAAATAGAAAAGATAAATTCAGTAATCAATTTTCTATTCCAATCTTTCCCTAAAGACATTTCGTCATGTGTTCTAGCTACCCACTCATCAAATACGTCTAGAGTTCCATGCGTACAAAATTCGAGACCTAATTTGCCTTTTTCGCCAAGCCTCTCAAGGGATTGATAACCCTTCTCGGCCAAACAGCCCTTAGGGGATATACTTTGATTTCCAGAAAAACTCACGAAATGTATTAAATCTTCTAGGTTTTTTTCAAGGCCATTTCTCTTGTTTAACACTGAGTTAACCTTTTCATGAAATCCGGCACCATAATATTTAAAAACTGCGTTCAATAATCCGTCTTCATTCCCAAATTCTCTGTACAGACTTGGTTTAGATACTTTGGCGAGCCTACAGACTTCATTTACCGACATCCCATCAATGCCTTTGGACCAGTATGCATTCACTGCTATCGCTAGAGTTGTGTCATAGTCAATTGTTTTGGGACGACCACGGCGCTTTCTATTATTGTCTATCAATTTTCCAGACATTGTTTGACTCCAGTATGGTTTTTTACGCAGCTTCTGGACCAAGCTTATGCTTGGTAGTCTGCGGGTTTAAAAAATGATTTTGTAAATTAATAATAAAATACTGGTGGAGCGTTTGAGGGATCAGCCCAATCACCAGATTTGGCCCAATTTCCAACTACCGATTTCGTTTTTTCAATACCACTCATGCTTAAGGAGATCCGACGGTGTTTGGGATTTCCTTTACTGCTAAATATATAATTCCAGGTATATTTCTGGTTTTCCGTGATGTCAGTAAGCTCAGGCACTTATTTTCTCTAACTCGCTGATTTTAGATTGGCTAACTATTTCAATTATCAAAAGGATATTTGTTAACTAGAGCTCAAAACTCTATTGTCAACATACAACAGTCTAATATTTCTACTATTCAGTCAACAAATTGCTTTTAAAAATATATATAAAAATTTAACAATTATTTTGATATTTCAGATAAATGGCGATCTTACTCACATAATAATATGTTTTGGACAAAACAATTGGGTCACAGTTTTAGTGTTTGTAGTTTCGGCCCAGCAGACTAAGGTCAATATCCAAATATAAGAGGTATGCGATGACTATTCACATAGGTGCAAAATCTGACGAAATCGCAGAGACGGTTTTATTACCAGGGGATCCATATAGGGCAAAGTGGGCAGCTGAAACTTTTCTGAGCAATCCAAAATTGGTAAATGATGTTCGGGGCATGCTCGGATTTACCGGTACGTATAAAAGTGAACAGGTTACTATTCAAGGCTCAGGTATGGGCATGCCTTCGCTGTCAATTTACGTGAATGAATTGATCCATGATTACAATGCAAAGACATTTATTCGTATAGGA
>JAQWKM010000074.1 GCA_029247845.1 Paracoccaceae bacterium
CCGCGCAACCGCCAAAGTAGCCGGTTTTCATGAGGGCATGCAGATCGTTTTGGTCGAAACGTCCGAGCAACTGCGAAGCTTGCAAAAACAAACGCTTCACAATGCCAAAGTCTCTTGGATAGACAATGTAACCCAATTGCCGGAGCAACCAGTTTTCTTTGTTGCAAACGAATTTTTTGATGCTCTTCCTGTGCATCAATTTAAACGGCAAAACGACAAATGGTTTGAACGGCAAGTCATATTCCAAGAGAACGATCTTTGCATTGAAACGTGTACGCATGCCTCGGATCTGGACCAATTACAAAAACGCCTTGTAGACACGTCTGATGGCGATATTGTCGAGATAAACTTGGTGGGCGAAAAAATGGCCTTTGCTTTGGGTCAACATATCGAGACTTTTGCAGGAAGTGGTCTAATTATCGATTACGGGGACTGGGTCTCTCTGGGAGACACCCTTCAAGCTGTCCAAGGCCAAAAGCACGTTGATATCTTGGCCGCGCCCGGACAATCAGATTTGACAACCCATGTCGATTTTGCAGCACTGGTCACAGATCTTGCCTGCCAACATAGTCGACTGGTTCCTCAGGGGCTATTTCTGGAGAGACTTGGAATAACCCAAAGGGCAAATACGCTGGCAGAGTATCTGACAGATGAGGCCTTGCAAATGCATATCACGGCGCATAGACGGTTGACACATCCAGATGAGATGGGAAACTTGTTCAAAGTGATTGCTTTTTATCCAACATCTGCTTCAACACCCGCTGGTTTTGATTATGCCCCTTGAGAAAGTTACCTCTTCCCTTCTTAGCCCATTTCAACATGGGTTTTATACGCGCAAGGGCGGAGCATCTTCGGGCATTTACTCCCGCCTAAATTGCGGCGCTGGGTCGTCGGATCAATACCACAACGTACAGCTCAATCGTAAACGCATAACACTTGATATGAACTTGGCTGAGGGATCTCTAGTCGGGATACATCAAATTCATTCATCTACAGCCCTAGTGGTCAGCGAACCGTTTCAGAACAAACCAAAAGCAGACGCCATTGTAACATGTTGTCCTGATCTCGGATTGAGCATTTTGACCGCAGATTGCCAGCCCGTTCTTTTTGGCGACCCCGAAAATGGAATTATCGGGGCAGCTCATGCAGGATGGCGCGGCACTTTGGATGGTATTTTGGAAGCAACTATTGATAAAATGGAAAGGATCGGCGCCAAACGTACCTCTATTCGCACGGTCATCGGACCGTGTATAAGTGAAAGTGCTTATGAAGTCGGGCTGGAGTTTTTTGAACGTTTTGCAGATGAAGATCCTTCCTCAGCAGCCTTTTTTGCAAACGGCACGCAACCAAACAAATATCTATTTAATTTACCCGGTTTTGGGCTGCACCGTTTGCGCCAAGCAGGGGTTCAAGATTGTGCGTGGACCGGACACTGCACCTATGCTGATCCTAACAGATTTTTTTCATATCGTAGATCGACGCATGAAAAAGAGGTTGATTACGGGCGACTTATCTCAGTCATAAAAATAGATGCACCTGTCTAGTTACCCCCAAGGCCAAGTTATATGCGTTTTGAAATGCGCTCTTCAAGGACGTCGAAAGGAACGCCGGGATCGTCTTTTGCCGCCCTGATCACAAGGGAGGTTTTGACACTTGCCACATTGTGAGAAGTCAAAAGCTGGCCAGTGAGAAAGGATTGGAAACTGCTCAGATCAGGCGCAACGCATTTCAACATGAAATCAACTTCTCCATTCAACATGTGGCACTCTCTGACAAGCGGCCAATCAAGACATAGATTTTCGAAGGCACTGAGATCGGTCTCAGCCTGGCTTTGCAAACCAACCATGACAAACACACTGACTTCGAATCCGAGCTGACGGCTATCAACTTCAGCGTGATACCCTCGTACAAATCCCTGCTCCTCCAACGCCCTAACTCGCCGCAAACAGGGCGGTGCTGAAATTCCTACGCGCCGCGCCAATTCAACATTCGTCATACGCCCATCCGTCTGAAGCTCCGATAGAATCAGGCGATCAATTGTATCTAAACGGCTTAGAGGCATGGGTTCGCTTTCCTATTTTGTCAATTCTTACACTGATTACCAGGTAATCCGCAATAATGTTTCACACTTCGGTAAGATTGTTCTTTTAGTTATTTTTATAGGTTTAATATAAGTAAAGCGATTGTTTGTATTGGTTTTCCTGTAAACGGGGTTTTCGACAGCCTCAGACTTGCTTATATGCAGGGAAGCATAATTTTCGAAAGCGACATCAATGCCTGTAACACGCCACACTAAAGTTCTTATTATCGGCTCTGGCCCTGCTGGATATACAGCAGCCGTCTATGCCACCCGGGCGATGCTTAAACCTATTCTTGTTCAGGGCATTGAACCAGGTGGACAATTGACCACGACAACCGAAGTTGAAAACTGGCCCGGAGACAGCGAAGTACAAGGTCCAGAGCTGATGCTTCGTATGGAAGCGCATGCAAAAGCGATGGGCACAGAGATTATTGGCGACATTATTACGCAGCTAAACCTCGACCAGAGCCCGTTTGTGGCAAAAGGTGATAGTGGGACAGTCTATTCCGCAGATGCCGTGATTTTAGCAACTGGTGCGCGGGCCAAATGGCTGGGACTGCCTTCTGAGGAAAAATTCAAAGGGTTCGGAGTATCCGCCTGTGCCACTTGTGACGGGTTTTTCTATCGTGGTCAGGAAATAGTAGTCGTTGGTGGTGGAAATACTGCGGTCGAAGAGGCTCTATTTTTAACAAAGTTTGCAAGTAAGGTCACACTGGTACACCGTCGAGATGAGCTGCGTGCGGAAAAAATCCTACAGGATCGTTTGTTCAAACATCCAAAAATTGAAACAATGTGGTACAATGAACTGGCCGAAGTGATTGGAGCGGATGCACCTCTTGGTGTTGAAGCTGCACGGGTCAAGAATGTAACGACAGGCAAAATAACTGAAATTGCGTGTAAAGGTGTCTTTATCGCAATTGGCCACGCACCGGCAACTGAACTGGTAAAAGACGTTTTGGAAATGCATAATGGTGGTTATGTTAAAGTCAAAGCTGGAAGTACCCGCACATCCGTTCCAGGTATATTTGCAGCCGGCGACTTAACTGACCACATTTATAGACAGGCCGTAACCAGCGCTGGCATGGGCTGTATGGCAGCACTCGATGCAGAAAAGTTTTTGGCCGAACAGGAATAATCCCGACCCTCCTATCAAAACACTAGGATCCACCCACTGTGCGACCGACATTGCGACGGACGAGCCACTTTTAGAACTAATTTAGACGATATTCAAAAATTGATTTCTTGCAGCCTTTTTTTTGTCACTTTTGTTGGACTTTATTTATATCGAACCGCACAATAGTTTATGACATTGAGTACCAAGGGCGCTTTTGTGCCCCTTGTTTAGTTTAAAACTAATACGAAAGAAAACCTAGATGCTGGCAAACCTTACCCCAATTGCGGAGCTTTATGTTTCGGACGAAAACGTCCAGAAACTCAAAGTGGAAGCCGCCCCTCTGACAAGCTGGGACCTGACCCCACGACAAATTTGCGATATTGAATTGCTTATGAACGGTGGTTTTACACCCCTCACAGGATTTCTGAGCGAAAATGATTATAATAGTGTCGTGGATAACATGCGTCTTTCAGACGGCTCTTTATGGCCAATGCCCATCAATTTGGATGTCAGCGAGGAATTTGCAGAGCCACTTGAGATTGGACAGCATATTGCTTTGCGCGACCTTGAGGGTGTTATTCTCGCAACACTAACAGTGACTGACAAATGGACGCCTGACAAAGCCAAAGAGGCAGAAACAGTATATGGTGCAGATGATAATGCACATCCAGCGGTAAATTATTTGCACAACCAAGCCGGAAAAGTCTATCTCGGCGGCCCAATTGTAGGCATTCAACCACCCATCCATTACGACTTTAAGGCGCGTCGAGATACGCCTAATGAGTTACGGGCCTATTTCCGCAAAATGGGATGGCGCAAGGTTGTCGCCTTTCAAACGCGTAACCCGCTGCATCGCGCCCATCAGGAACTCACTTTTCGCGCCGCCAAAGAGGCACAGGCCAACCTGATGATCCACCCTGTCGTGGGTATGACAAAGCCTGGTGATATCGACCACTTCACGCGCGTACGCTGCTATGAGGCAGTCCTTGATAAATATCCGTCTGCCACTACAACAATGTCATTGCTGAACCTCGCCATGCGCATGGCTGGCCCCCGGGAAGCGGTTTGGCATGGACTAATACGTAAAAACTACGGCTGCACGCATCTTATTGTCGGACGAGATCACGCTGGACCTGGTAAGAACTCTGCCGGCGAAGATTTCTACGGCCCCTATGATGCACAAGACCTGTTTCGGGACCACGAAGCTGAGATGGGCATCAAAATGGTCGATTTCAAACATATGGTCTACGTGCAAGAGCGCGCCCAATATGAACCTGCCGATGAAATCGAAGATGGGGTCACCGTATTGAACATTTCTGGTACTGAACTCCGCAGACGCTTGTCTGAAGGTTTGGAAATCCCCGAATGGTTCAGCTTTTCAGAAGTGGTTTCCGAACTGCGTAAAACCCGCCCGCCTCGATCCAAACAGGGGTTTACAGTGTTCTTCACAGGGCTTTCAGGCTCAGGAAAATCTACCATTGCAAACGCACTTATGGTCAAACTCATGGAAATGGGTGGGCGTCCTGTGACGCTGCTTGATGGGGATATTGTGCGCAAAAACCTATCTTCCGAACTGGGCTTTAGCAAAGAACATCGTGACCTCAACATCCATCGCATTGGCTATGTGGCGTCTGAAATAACTAAGAATGGTGGGATTGCAATCTGTGCGCCTATCGCGCCATACGCCACCACACGCCGTGCCGTGAGGGAAGGTATCGAACAATTCGGCGCCTTTGCGGAAGTCTATGTGGCCACATCAATTGAGGAATGTGAGCGCCGTGACCGCAAAGGGCTTTATAAGCTCGCCCGTGAAGGCAAGATTAAAGAGTTTACGGGAATTTCAGATCCTTATGATGTTCCAAAAAGCCCTGAAATGAGCTTAGAAACCGAAAATGTCGATGTTGATCACTGCGCGCATCAGGTTCTTTTGAAATTGGAAAGTATGGGACTTATTGCAGCGCATTAAGTTTTTCTGTCCTAGTAATATTAGAAAACTCTAATGGCCTGAAATGCAAAGGAATGATCCAATGACAGGCCTTTCAACGGACTGTTTAGGTCGTTATCTATCTCGTCAGAGACCATAACTTGTAATCCGGGCTAGTGTACAGTCACTGGTGACATATCATTTTGTCGCGCCAGTACAAAGGCTAACTCACGCTCTTTGACCAATGCGAGACGTTCTCCATCCGCACTATACACTGCGTAAAGTTCAGTTATACCATCTGTTTGATCAAGAACTTCGTCAGGCAATTCATCGACATTGACGGATCTTACATAAACGGTGCGCCCTTTTTGGGGTGCCATCTTCTTTTGTTTGGTATCCATTGCTCTACCCCTTTTTTATCTTGATGGTCTGCACGACTGTTTCCGGCATCGTTTGCGTCAGATCGACATGCAATAGTCCGTTTTCAATTATAGCATCCCCAACATCGACTCCCTCAGCCAAAACAAATGACCTTTGAAACTGACGTGCCGCTATCCCACGATGTAAAAACACCCGGTCCGCATCATCGTCGCTTTGACGTCCACGGATCACGAGCTGGCGATCCTCAACCGTGATGGCAAGATCGTATTCTGCAAATCCGGCAACTGCCAAAGTGATGCGAAAAGAGCGCTGCGACGTCTGCTCAATGTTAAAGGGAGGGTAGCCTTCGTTTCCAGACTTAGCAGTCCTTTCTAAAAGGCGTTCTAGCTGTTCAAAGCCCAACATGTGAGGATATGCGCCCAGCGATAGTTTTGTCATTGACACGTCCTTTTCAAAAGCGACAGTCTTTAAAGTTTTGGCCCCTTTTTGGCGACCTCATTGAAGATATGGTAAAACTATGGAAAAACACAAGGGTTTCCAGAATAAATTCCTTGCTATATTATTAAGCTTAGCGATATTTGGATCAAAATGAACGCCTCCTTTGATATATCAATGAAACGGAAAGATATCCTGCGACTCGAGCTTGAGGTTGTGCGCAGTGAGCACCGCGACCTTGATAATGCCATTAGCGCCTTTGGAGAGAAACCTTCGTCCGATCCATTGACTCTTCAAAGGCTAAAAAAGCGGAAATTGCTTCTAAAGGATAAAATTTCTTATTTAGAAGACCAAATAACCCCAGATATTATTGCCTAGTTAACTTGAGTGGCTATAGTGCGCGCTCTAGACTAAGGAATTTCTATGCAACAGGCAAAAGTCGGAATAATCATGGGTAGCCAATCAGATTGGCCCACTATGCGAGAAGCAGCCGAGATCTTGGATGATCTTGAAATTGTTTACGAAAAGAAAATCGTTTCGGCACATAGAACGCCAGACCGGCTCTGGGAATATGGAACTGCGGCTGTATCACGGGGGCTTCAAGTCATTATCGCAGGCGCGGGAGGTGCGGCTCATTTACCGGGAATGATGGTCTCAAAAACCCGCATTCCCGTCATCGGTGTACCCGTTCAAACCAAAGCGCTCTTAGGTGTGGATAGTCTTTATTCTATTCTTCAAATGCCCCGTGGTTATCCAGTTGCAACAATGGCAATAGGGGTGCCCGGAGCACGAAATGCGGGCTTGATGGCGGCAGGTATTCTTGCACTTCAAGATAGTGAAATCGCCACCAATCTTGAGCGTTGGCGCGCTGCGCTAAGCGACTCAATTCCGCATGAGCCAGTCAATGACTGATTCGCTAAAGACGGGAGACACCATTGGAATTCTGGGTGGTGGCCAACTTGGCCGGATGCTTTCTGTTGCAGCTGCGCGGCTTGGGTTTCGTTGTCACATTTTTGAACCATCTCCCAACCCACCGGCGGCGGATATGGCACATTCTATCACTTGCTCCTCCTACGAGGACGAACAGGCTCTCGCCGCATTTGCCCAAGCTGTTGATGTCATAACGTACGAATTTGAAAATATTCCAACCTCGGCGCTGGATATTTTGGAAAAATTGCGCCCGATTCGGCCGGGCCGAGAAGCCTTGCGCATTTCGCAGGACAGGTTCACAGAAAAAGATTTCCTTAACAAACTTGGCCTTAAAACGGCCCCCTATGCGGCTGTGAAAACGCTTGAGCACCTCAAAAATTCTATAGAGAAAGTTGGCGTACCTTCGATCCTAAAGACCCGTCGCTTTGGCTATGACGGAAAAGGTCAGGCTCGACTAACAACGTCCGACGATGCCGAAAAAGCGTTTGAGGCGATGCAAGGTCAAGCCTCGATACTTGAGGGATTTATACATTTTTCGCATGAGGTCTCTGTGATAGGGGCGCGCACTGCGAATGGCTATGTGGCTTGCTTTGATCCCGGCGAGAATGTGCATCGCAATGGCATTCTGCACACCACCACGGTTCCCGCACGCCTGACT
>JAQWKM010000098.1 GCA_029247845.1 Paracoccaceae bacterium
GCAACAAACAGCCCCTGCGCCACCTTCGAGTGTAGCTATTCTTTCTTGTAAAACTGCTACAGTGGGGTTCGTGAGGCGCGAATAAATATATCCGACCTCTTGAAGGTTAAACAGGGCTGCTGCGTGATCCGCATCTCGAAACACAAATGCCGTTGACTGATCAATAGGGGTGTGACGTGCACCGGTTGTTGGATCGGGGCGAGATCCGGCGTGCACTTGTAATGTATCAAACCCGTAGCTAGGTCCTTTAGTCATGAAACAGTCTCCTCTGGATTTGGGATAGGATAAGGCTTCATGCAGCCAAGAACAACTCAATGAAAACCTCTGATTAAAAAAATAGCTCCACAAGACATAATTCCTACATTCAAGTTGTAAAATAACCCGTTGTTTTCAAATGTAAGTTATCTCAATAGATATTTTTCAGAATATTTGTAGATCAGATAATGAAATTCTTTAATAGTCGTGTATTAGGGTGCCCACAAACCTGCAGACTTGATCTATTTTCAAAGGGTACGCTCTTCGCGTGGGAGATTTGATTGATCAAGCAGCGTCCAAACTTTCTCTCCCAGGCTGTGAAATTTTGTATCCAATAAAATATTTTGACAATAAAATCGGACATGCAGCTCAAACTCGTCTAATTTATTTGTAAATGTCCTAAAAGATATAAGTTTTCAGATTTATTTTTTTAAATGCCTGACAGAGATTTTAGGTTATTGTCAATTTGACTTGTAAAAACCTCGCGTCGGTCGTCATGCTTGCATCATTGCCTTGCGCAAGAATCCAATGGTTTTATATTGACGAATAACAACTTCAAAGCGAGAAACTAATTCGTTTTCTTTCAAAGAAATTAGATCGACAATTGCCGTGATCTAGATCGCTCATATTGCATTAAAATTCAAAGGTCCAATGTTTTCCATTTCCCACCACCCTGTGGTATTTAAAATTAGAAAATACCTTTCCAAAATGTTCCAAAACTGCGGCAACAGGCGCGCTTCTGGTTCAAGTTTTGTAGTATTTTGGTGATTAAAATTGAACATCTTCTGCCGAAATGTCTAAGCATTATATGCTCGTCGTCATTTGCGACGCTATCTTTCATTCTTTTAATGGATGGATAAATTTCCACACGATGATCCTAATTCGAAACGTTTATAATTAGCTCAGTTTTGCTACGCTCGAAAACCAAAATAGGCCACTGCAAAGTCGTTGTTTTCAAATTTTAGTTAAGTAGACGACACCTTTGTGAAGATTTCAAATGGTTTTATTGCTCAAAATAATAAATTGCATTGGCTCAGCCACCAATTGATCTCTATGTCTAGCGTTTTAAATTACCCACTACACAAAGAGTAGAGGGTCTCCTATAGTTGAGGGGTAAGGATGTAGGCCGCATACTTGAGTGTGGTTTTGAATGTTAAAAGGATACTTGAATGCGCTGTCCGTTTTGTGGAAACATCGATACACAGGTTAAAGATTCTCGTCCCGCAGAGGATCACGTTGCCATTCGCCGCCGCCGGTTTTGTGCAGATTGCGGCGGAAGATTTACAACCTATGAACGGGTTCAATTACGTGATCTTGTGGTGATTAAATCAAATGGTAAACGCGAAGACTTTGACCGTGACAAACTCGAACGCTCGATCCGTATTGCTTTGCAGAAACGCCCAGTTGAACACGAACGTATGGAAAAAATGATTTCTGGCATTGTGCGGCGGTTGGAAAGCCTTGGTGATACGGACATAAACTCGAAAATGATTGGCGAGATTGTGATGGAGTCTCTGGCCCGTATCGATACAGTTGCCTACGTCAGGTTTGCAAGCGTTTACAAGAATTTTCAGGCTGCGGATGACTTTGACAAGTTTGTAAGTGAGTTGCGCCCGCCAACCAAACCAGAAGAAGAATAGAGATAGCTTTGTCCGATGAGCGGTTTATGTCTCTGGCGCTTTCTATGGGCCTGCGGGGGATGGGTCAAACATGGCCGAATCCATCTGTAGGATGTGTAGTTGTAATTGATAATCAGATTATTGGGCGCGGCACAACGGCCGATGGAGGACGCCCACATGCGGAAGTTGTTGCACTAGCTCAAGCCGGAGCAAAAGCGTTTGGTGCAACAGCCTATGTTACGTTGGAACCGTGTGCACACACAGGCAAAAGTCCACCTTGCACGGAGGTATTGATAAAATCAGGCATTGCCCGCGTGGTTGCCGCCGTTTGCGATCATGATCCTCGTGTGAATGGCAAAGGGTTTAGCGCGCTCAAAGCGGCAGGTATTGATGTTGTAACAGGCGTAATGGCAGATAGGGCCGCGCACGACCACAGCGGATTTTTTTTAAGTATCTCTCAGGACAGGCCATTCTTGACTTTGAAAATGGCAACGAGCTTTGACGGACGCATCGCTACCGCAAGCGGGCAGAGCAAATGGATTACAGATGCGGCGGCCCGCCGTTTAGTACATCTAATGCGCTCACGCCATGATGCTGTGATGGTCGGTGGCGGGACTGCAAGGCTTGACGACCCTTCTTTGAACGTGCGTAACCTAGGGATTGCACGTCAACCGGTTCGAGTTGTCGTCTCGCGCCATCTTGACCTGCCCGATGATAGTATATTCGCTAGAACTGCACGGCAAAATCCGCTCTGGATCTGTCATAGCCAAGAGGCCAAGACTTCGCAGATACAAAAGTGGCAAAAAATTGGAGCAAAGCCGATTATCTGTGATGTTAAAAACGATTTAATTGATCTGAAAGATCTGATGGCGCGTTTGGTGTCTTTGGGTCTGACACGCGTATTTTGTGAGGGAGGCGGTGCCTTGGCGGCATCTCTGATCAAGTCTGATCTTGTCGATGAGTTGATAGGGTTTGGAGCGGGTGTCTTAATGGGATCAGAAGGGAAGTCTTCTATAGGTGACCTCGGTCTTGATGACCTAGCGAGTGCAAAGCGCTGGGCTTTACAAGATATGCAAAAGGTAGGTCCTGATATCTTTCATAAGTGGAGCCGCAAATGACTTGGGCAGGTCAAGACTTAGTGACTTAAAAACTAATTATAAAAGTAATAAAAACAATTATTAAAATATAAAATTAATATTTCACATCAATTATAATGGATCTGTTTAAGTAGTGAGTTCCAACGTCATGGAGGGGTTAGCGTCGCCAAGATCCCCTATAGTTTTTGTAACAAACGGTTGAAAGAACCTGGCATTGGCAAACATCACAAACCAATTATCAAGCTAATCCTAAAAACATGATGTTTTGGATCTTCCCAAGCAGCATATGCGGGTAGGGTGCTTGCCTCGGATCGATTTATGCTATCTCTCATATAGCTGATTTGCAGGTCTATCGGGTGAGAATTAAATTTTAAATCATTGCGTTGATAAGTAACCTAGTAGGGGCAAACGCAGCCTTCTTCAAAAATATGTGCCTTAATCTTCATGGCCTACAGGATAAAACTATTTTTTGGTAGATTTTCCTCGAGCCTCAGCAAAGATCATTATCTGTAACATATTTGTCCCTAACTACAGTGCGAAAGTGCGAAAAAGTCTTTCCAAGTTACCGTAAGGTGGTTGAAGGCAATGAATTTATATTTGTTTTTCAAAATGCCCGATCGCCTTTTTTAAATACCATACAACATGTTTGTATCCCAGAGTGTTGATCTTTTGACTTGACTCAAAACAGAAAGAACTGTGTAGACCTTGCAGAAAAAAATATTTGTTTATTTAGAGAAATTTTCATTGCTACACGCTCTTCTTGCCGCAGTTATTCAAACTATATAGAAACGTTGGCAGAAATAAGGCACAAGAACCATTAGAGAGGCTTTTTTATGTTTACTGGTATAATAACTGATATTGGAGAGATTGTTGAGCTTGAGCAAAAGGGTGATCTGCGCGCCAGAATCAAAACTAGTTATGTCACCAAGGCTATTGATATCGGCGCATCAATTGCTTGCGATGGAGTTTGTCTGACGGCTATCGCGCTTGGCGAAGACTGGTTCGATGTTGAAATCAGCGCAGAAACGGTCTCAAAGTCAAATTTTTGCCGTGAGGGCACTAAACGTCCCGGCCCGAACTGGCGCGTTGGCAAAAAAGTAAATCTTGAACGTTCGCTCAAGTTGGGAGATGAATTGGGCGGTCATATAGTTTCAGGTCACGTAGATGGAGTTGCCGAAATACAGTCGATCATGGACGAAGGGGATAGCACGCGGGTTGTGCTCGAGGCGCCAACTGATTTGATGAAGTTTATTGCATCCAAAGGGTCCGTCGCACTTAATGGAACTTCTTTGACTGTTAATGAAGTGGATGATACATCTTTTGGGATCAACTTTATACCGCATACAAAATCTGTTACCACATGGGGTGACATCGACGTTGGTGATGCGATAAACTTGGAAATTGATACTTTGGCACGGTATGTCGCGCGGCTGAAGTATTATGATAAATAAGGCTTATAAGAATATGTTTATATTGTAAGTTATGGAATATGATTAATGAAAATAACGTGTATTTAGTCATCTAGGGGATGCTTTTTGTTTAGTAAAAGAAAGCCTGCACAAGAGGTTTTGCATTTATAAAAGATGAGCTCTGGTAATTAGAGAATAAAAATCTTTTGCTTTAAAAAATTGGTTTGGGCGACCGTGTTGAGTAAAAGAAATCCATCTTATGGCCTCAAAAAGTATTCCCTATACTTGGTAATTCTTTAGAAGCGATAGATCCGGCTTAAATTTAAAAGTCTATAAGTGCCGATTACGCATTTTACCATGCTGCAGCTCTGATGAAACGTAGAACCGAATAGATAAATAATTTAAATACCATGAATAATTGTGAGAATTTAGAATGAGTTTGATATAAAATAAAACTGAAGTTGTCTTGTTTGAATTTGAAATAATGCGCATCTGTAGCAGCAATTTTCATTCCACCTATTGCAGCAGGACATCCGCGACACTAGAACCATGTATAAGAATGACAATTTTCGAAACACAAGATGAAAAGGCAGGCCGCAATGAAAGATCCAATTGAAACATATATGAATACGCTCGTACCTATGGTGGTTGAGCAGACAAGCCGCGGCGAGAGGGCCTATGACATTTTTTCCCGCTTGCTCAAAGAGCGCATCATTTTTGTGAGTGGTCCCGTACACGACGGTATGTCTAGCTTGATAGTTGCCCAGCTTCTTCATCTAGAAGCAGACAACCCTTCAAAAGATATTAGCATGTATATTAATAGCCCAGGGGGAGTTGTGACGAGTGGCCTGTCGATTTATGACACTATGCAATATATTCGTCCCAAAGTGTCCACTTTGGTGATTGGTCAAGCTGCTTCTATGGGATCACTCCTGTTGACTGCAGGTGCCAAAGGCATGCGCTTTTCTTTGCCAAATAGCCGGATTATGGTGCATCAGCCCTCTGGAGGTTACCAAGGCCAGGCAACAGACATCATGATCCATGCCGAAGAGACCTTAAAGCTCAAGAAAAGGCTTAACGAAATTTATGTTACGCATACTGGTCAAAAGCTTAAAGCCGTCGAAAGTGCGCTTGAGCGCGATAATTTCATGGCCCCGGAAGATGCAAAAGACTGGGGATTGATAGATGAAATTGTGATAAATCGCGCAAAGGGTGATGACGAAAAGTAACTGGAGAAAGGTAATATCTGGCTTAGTTTAAAATAACTTCATTTTTCGATTGTAGCCGAATGTTGCCTGACTTAAGTTGTGTTTTAAGTTAGATGTAAATACAGTTATTATATGTTAGCTGTTTCGATCCGGAAGGTATATTGATGGCATCAAATTCGGGTGGAGAGACAAAGAACACACTCTATTGTAGCTTTTGCGGAAAAAGCCAGCATGAGGTTAGAAAGCTTATTGCAGGACCGACAGTGTTTATCTGCGATGAATGTGTTGAGCTCTGCATGGATATCATTCGTGAAGAGACGAAGGGCAGCAGCCTTAAATCATCGGATGGTGTCCCTACTCCGCGTGAAATTTGTGATGTCCTTGATGACTACGTGATTGGCCAAGCTTTAGCCAAACGTGTTTTGTCGGTTGCTGTTCACAATCATTACAAACGCCTCAACCATTCCGCCACATCCGGTGATATCGAACTCGACAAATCAAACATTTTGCTGATTGGTCCGACGGGGTGCGGGAAGACACTTCTTGCACAGACGCTGGCGCGGATACTTGACGTACCCTTCACAATGGCAGATGCTACAACTCTTACCGAAGCGGGCTATGTCGGTGAAGATGTCGAGAATATTATTCTGAAACTGTTGCAGGCGTCTGAATATAATGTTGAACGCGCCCAGCGTGGTATAGTTTATATTGACGAAGTCGACAAGATAACTCGTAAGTCAGAGAACCCATCTATTACGCGGGATGTATCTGGAGAGGGCGTTCAGCAGGCTCTTTTGAAATTGATGGAGGGCACAGTAGCGAGCGTTCCACCTCAAGGTGGCCGTAAACATCCGCAGCAGGAATTTTTGCAAGTTGATACAACAAATATTCTGTTCATTTGCGGTGGTGCTTTTGCCGATTTAGACAAGATAATTGCAGCGCGTGGTAAAGGTAGCGCCATGGGGTTTGGTGCAGATGTACGCGATAACGACGAACGCGGCGTTGGTGAGATTTTCCAAGACCTTGAGCCAGAGGACTTACTCAAATTCGGGCTCATTCCAGAGTTTGTTGGCCGCTTGCCGGTTTTGACGACTTTGGAAGATCTCGATGAGGATGCTTTGGTTACAATCTTAACGCAGCCAAAAAATGCGCTTGTTAAACAATATCAAAGGCTCTTTGAACTCGAAGATACGCAGCTTTCTTTTACCGAAGAAGCGTTATCTTCGATCGCTAAAAAAGCGATAAAGCGTAAAACGGGTGCAAGAGGGTTGCGCTCTATTTTAGAAGATATCCTGCTCGACAGCATGTTTGATCTTCCTGGGCTCGTTGATGTTGAAGAAGTTGTCGTCAACGAAGAAGCAGTAGGATCTACGTCCTCTCCGTTGATGATTTATGCGGATAAAAAGAAAGCCCCTGCAAGCGCAAGCTAGATGCGTATTTGATTTTGTTGAACTTTACTACTCTTGCAAGGGAGGCGAAATCAAACTTCGGTAATGCGCTGCTACATAACTAAGGAGAGCTTTTTGGGAATTTTGAATACACTAAGTCGATCAGTAACCTGGTGGAATGGTCAGACATTAAACACGCAGCTGTTTACTTGGCGCAAAGGCGTAAGAGTTGGCGAGGATGACCAAGGCAATACGTATTATCGGACTAAAGATGGTAAACGGCGCTGGGTCATTTTCAGTGGTGAGGCCGAAGCGACAAAGGTAAGTCCGGATTGGCACGGCTGGTTGCATAAAACATGGGATACGCCTCCTAATGAAAAACCTCTCGAACATAAGAGTTGGGAAAAACCCCATGAGAAGAACCTCACTGGGAGTGCGCTTGCCTATGCACCGGCCGGGTCGCTTCGTAATAAAACGCCACAGCCGCGTCAGGATTATGAGGCTTGGCAGCCCGAATAGGATTGCACAATGATTGAAAATAAAAGCGAAGTTCTGGTAGGTGGTTTGGTTGTTGGGATCGCAATTGCATTTACTATTTATGTTTTGCAAGTTGTCGGTATTTCCACTGGAGCTTCAAGCTATAAAATTCATGCGGCATTCCGGTCTGCCGAAGGTGTGACAGTTGGAACTGATGTGCGCCTCGCTGGTGTTAAGATCGGTACAGTGACGGCACTTTCCTTGGATAGTGAGACTTATAAAGCCCAATCAACAATGGCAATCGACCAAGATGTTTTGATCCCAGATGATAGTGCACTCGCCGTCACGTCCGAGGGTCTTTTGGGTGGCAATTTTGTGGAAGTTGTTCCCGGGGCATCATTTGACTACTTGGCAGCGGGAGATGAGATTGTCGATACGCAAGGCTCGATCAGTCTGCTCCAGTTGATGATGCGTTTTGTCTCCAGTGGAGAAGATAAATGAGCGTAAGGCTCTTTGCGTTCGCGACGATACTGGTTTTGGGCACTCCCGCCTTGGGGCAAGAAGCAACAAAACTCGCAGAGGGGACAGTTCTAAGATCATTGGACAAAGTTGGTGGTGTCTCCAAAGATAATACTTTGCGTCAGGGTGAAACTCTTAAACTTGGTAATCTTTTGGTGATTGTGGGGGAATGCAGATATCCCTTAGCCAATCCGTCAGGCGACGCCTTTACCTACCTAACTGTGAAAAATGAAGTAGGCTCAAAAGATTTTTTTAAGGGTTGGATGATAGCGTCGTCGCCTGCATTGAATGCACTTGATCATGTCCGCTATGATATTTGGCCACTGCGATGTACAACGTCGGAAGCTGTGACTGAGTAACCCGGGTTCAAAAAATTCGCAGGTCTGCTCAGGGCTTCTGTGAGAAGATAGGAATATTGCTGTCTAGAGATTTCAATTGCCCCAAGAGAGGCGAGATGCTCTGTCAAAAATTGGGTATCAAACAGCTTGAAACCGGTATGGTCTAACCTGTGCATCAAATAGGCGAGAGCCATTTTAGATGCATCGCGCTCTCTGGAAAACATGCTTTCCCCAAAAAATGCGGCCCCGTCTACAACACCGTATACGCCTCCTATCAGTGCTCTGTTTTGCCAGATTTCAATAGAATGGGCTTTTCCTTTAGCTGCAAGCGTACAGTAAAGTTCAAAAATTGTTTGATTGATCCAGCTGTCCTTTCTATCCGCACAGGCTCTGACGACCTCGGCAAATGCTGTTGATACTTTTACCTCATAATCTACTTTGAGCAGTCGTCGCCTGAGTGAGCGTGACAAATGAAAACCATTTATTGGAAAAATGCCACGCTCTTTTGGATTGACCCAAAAAAGTTCAGGGTCATATTTGTTCTCAGACATTGGAAAGATACCTTGACGGTACCCTTCTAACAAAAGCTCTGCCGATAAATGGCCGCTCATAAAAAACCTACTTATTTAGATCTTAAAGAATCATCACAAAACATGGTTATTATATCGATAAAAGACTGGGAAGAGC
>JAQWKM010000115.1 GCA_029247845.1 Paracoccaceae bacterium
AGCTGTGATGCAAAATCGAGCGAGCTCTCCAATGGTAAGAGCGATGGGAGATTGTCAATTGCCATCACGTCGAGCAGTGGCGTGTTAGAAACGCGCTCTGCGGGGCGGCCCCAACCGGTTACTGCGTCGTAAATTGGGATTGGGTTATAATCGCTGTCTGGGTCACAGGCGATGTCACCTATGACGCATAACTTTCGCGGTGTAGCCACATTTCCTGGCGATACGAAAATTGGGGTTCCCGGCCCTGCCATAATACAATTTAAAAACACGTCATGCTCTAAAATCTCCGGAAACGGACCGCGGTGGTTGGTCTCTGCTATGTCCCATCGTGTAACTTCTACACCAAGCGCGCTGCATAAATCCGCCGCTCCGGTGCCAACCCGGCCCAAAGCGCCAATCACAATAGCCTTGGGTAGAGGACGCTTTAACGCGACGAGATCTGTTGTAAGTGTCTTCAAAAGTGCCTCTTTATTTTTAAATGCCGAGACCGGCCCACAGTATTGGCCATTCTGCTGGTTAATCCAGCATTTGATCGAGACTGCGGCGCCTGCATATCCTGCCCAGTATCCAAAGGCTGCAACGCGTCGACCCGTTTCATCAACGAGATATTCAAGATCGTAAAGTTGACCGCCACCCGCCTTAAAACGGCGCAGCAATGCGCGACCGGAATGTTGCCCTTTGAAGGCATGACCGAACATAATATGACGGTGATGTAATTGCGTATCATCTTCGGGGAGTTCCTTGAGACCGAGAATAATCGCATCCTTTGGTGCATCTGGCCAGCTGTTTTCAGCTGCAATTACGCATCCGGCTTGGCGATATTCTTCTATGTCTATTGCGCGGGTTTTACTGTTTTCAATGGTGACATGAATTCCCTTGGCCAACAACGATGCGGCGCCTTGGGGCGTTATGCTCACTCTATCTTCATTGGTGCGTTGCTCTGCGCGTATCCAAAGCTCTGTCATCATCTATCCTTTTCACACAAATGTGCGGGCATGTTCCCTTTCGGGACTATCTAAATGTGGGGTCGCGCCAAAAAGGGTTGGGGATAAAAGTCCACTCAATACTTCAAAGCGGTGCACGCTGGTGTGTGCAACGGCAAGGAACAATTTAACGCGATGGTCTAATTCTATTTCCAGCAGCTCACCGAAAAGAGATGCAATAACCCCTGTAGATGAAACGACCAAGATTTTTTCATCAGACTGGACGAGTTCTTTGACGACTTCGACGATGCGCACATGGAAGGTTTCGAAGTTCTCGATTGGAGATGAGATTTTACCCAGTTTCCAGTGGTGGAGAATAGTTTTGATTTGCGCTGAAAATTCTTCCTGAGTTGCTGGCAACGGTATAGCATGACGATCTTGCAGACTGTGGGCAAGGCCAAAGTAGTCAAATTCATTCAGTCTCGAATCTTTGATATGGGGAAGGTCGAACTGATTGACACCCTGTGCTGTTTCGATCTGCCTTCGCAGTGTGCCAGAGTAGATTTTGTCAAAACTTGCTCCGGTTTGTAGAAGGTGTTCACCGAACCATTTAGCCTGCTGGTGGCCTAGGGAGGTTAGCATATCGTAGCCTTGTTCATCTTTTGCGTCGCTGTTGGCCTGACCATGGCGGATCATCGTAAGATATGTCATCAAAACCCTTTTCCTTAGCAGAATTTTCTTTGACCATAATTTGTTAAGCAATAAAAGCCCTTTGTCCAGAGATTGTCATGCGCCTAAAAGTGCATGTGAATCATTGATCTGTATTTTCCAAGTTGAAGTATGTTTCTTTATTTTATGTTGCAAAATAGATAATATAGGAAACAACATTGGCGTAAAATCCCCGCGCTGCGTCGGGATTGATCATATGCATAATTATATTATGTCAGTAAAAAGAGGCTTTAGAAAGGAGCCACGCCATGTCAGATAAAATACGTTTTACGCTAGATGGCGCAGAAGTTGAGGCGGAGTGTGGGATTTCCATTTGGGAAGTGGCGAATGGTAGTGGTATTGTGGTTCCGCATTTGTGTCACAAGCCGGTTCGTGGATACCGCCCTGATGGCAACTGCCGTGCATGTATGGTTGAAATTGAGGGTGAGCGCACGCTTGCTGCCTCCTGTATTCGCGAGCCTGGCGAAGGCATGGTTGTTATAACCAATTCAAAGCGTGCGGAAAATGCCCGTAAGATGGTGATTGAAATGCTTCTTGCGGATCAGCCTGAAAAAGAAGTGGCGCATGATAAATCGTCGCATCTTTGGGATATGGCCGATCTAAACGGCGTTAGCAAAAGCCGTCTTCCCAAGCTTGAAGCGGTAAGTATTCCCTTGCTGGATGATAGCCATGTTGCCATGCGGGTTAATCTTGATGCCTGTATTCAATGTGGTCTTTGCGTGCGAGCTTGCCGCGAAGTTCAGGTCAATGACGTGATTGGAATGTCGGGCCGCGGGCACAATTCATATCCGACTTTTGATTTTGACGATCCGATGGGCGATAGCACTTGTGTGGCGTGCGGTGAATGTGTTCAGGCCTGTCCCACTGGGGCTTTGATGCCGGCGACTGTTCTGGATGATGCGCAGGTTGGTGACAGTGACGATTATGACAGTGAAGTTGAAAGCGTGTGTCCTTTCTGTGGGGTTGGTTGTCAGATTTCGTTGAAGGTGAAAGACAATAAGGTTAAATTTGTTGAGGGCATCAATGGGCCGGCCAACGAAGGACGGCTCTGCGTAAAAGGCCGCTTTGGATTTGACTATATCCATCATGATCATCGGTTGACCAAGCCCCTGATCCGTCGCGCGGATGCACCAGAAAAAGGTCTGAACGTCGACCCATCTAACTGGCGCGAATTTTTCCAAGAGGCCAGTTGGGTCGAGGCGTTGGATTTTGCCGCTAACGGCCTCAAAGAGCTAAGGGATAAAAAGGGAGGCCCGTCTGTTGCGGGGTTTGGCAGTGCCAAATGCACAAATGAAGAGGCCTATCTTTTCCAAAAATTTATCCGCCAAGGATTTGGGCATAATAATGTTGATCACTGTACGCGTCTGTGTCACGCATCATCTGTTGCTGCTTTACTGGAAAACGTTGGCTCTGGCGCTGTAACGGCGACATTCAATGAGATTGAGAATGCGGATGTGGCGATTGTTATTGGGGCTAACCCTATTGAAAACCATCCTGTTGCGGCGACGTATTTCAAGCAATTTACCAAACGTGGTGGCAAGCTTATTATCATGGACCCCCGCGGTCAGGCTCTGAAAAGATATGCTTCCCACATGCTGCAGTTTCGTCCTGGGTCCGATGTTTCTATGTTGAATGCCATTATGCATGTTATTGTGGAAGAGGGACTTTACGACAAACAGTATATCGAAGCCTACACTGAAAACTGGGAGGCTGAAAAAGAGCATCTCAAAGATTTTTCTCCCGAAAAGATGGCTGAGATATGCGGTATTGAGGTAGATATGCTGCGCGATGTTGCCCGTACATTTGCTGGCGCAAAGGCGGGGATGATTTTCTGGGGCATGGGCGTATCTCAACATATTCATGGTACCGATAATAGTCGGTGTCTTATCTCGCTTGCGCTGATGACGGGGCAGGTTGGCCGGCCTGGTTCTGGTTTGCACCCGCTCAGAGGTCAAAACAATGTACAAGGTGCTTCGGATGCAGGTCTTATTCCGATGTTCCTGCCTGATTATCAGACAGTGACCGAAGACGGCGTGCGCAGCGCGTTTACTGATGTGTGGAAGTCGGGTGATTTCTCTTCTGAAAAAGGCCTGACAGTCACTGAGATTATGGATGCTGTCCATGAAGGCAAAATCCATGGCATGTATATTTTAGGCGAAAACCCAGCGATGTCAGACCCAGATGTCGAACATGCACGCGATGCGTTGGCAAAACTAAGCCATTTGGTAGTGCAGGACATCTTTCTGACTGAAACTGCGAACTATGCGGATGTCATTCTGCCTGCCAGCGCGTTTGCTGAAAAGTCTGGCACGGTCACGAATACGAACCGCCAAGTTCAGATGGGACGCCCGGCAGTAACACCTCCTGGTGAGGCGAGAGAAGATTGGGTGATTGAAGTCGAACTGGCCAACCGCCTTGGGTTGAGCTGGGATTACAAAAGCCCTGCAGATGTCTTTGCCGAGATGAAACTAAACATGCGCTCGCTGGACAATATTACGTGGGATCGGCTGCTGGATGAAAATGCAGTCACCTATCCGTCCTTATCTCCGGAAGATCCAGGGCAGGCGATCGTATTTGGTGATGGTTTTCCACGCCAAGATGGGCGCGCGCGCTTTACCCCTGCTAGCGTCATTGCCCCAGATGATGTGCCTGATGCGGAGTATCCGATGATTCTGACAACGGGTCGCCAGCTTGAACACTGGCACACAGGATCCATGACGCGACGATCAAGTGTCTTAGACGCTGTTGAACCTGAGGCAAACTGTTCACTTCATCCCAAGACCCTGCGTAATCTTGACGTAGAGCCTGGCGGGCACGTGCGCCTAACGACCAAACGCGGAACTATCGTTGTTATGGCGCGTGCGGATCGTGCTATTGCCGAAGATATGGTATTTTTACCCTTTGCCTACGTCGAAGCCGCCGCCAATATCCTGACCAATTCGGCCATAGACCCCTATGGAAAAATCCCTGAGTTCAAGTTCAGCGCAGTAAAGGTCGAAAAAGCTGAATATGGACAACTCGCTGCTGAATGATTGCATCTGTCAGGACCTCGCTAGTACCCACTTTGGCGATCCACCAAGTGCAAAAAACTCTCACCATTCTCTCCGCGCCGGATATTTTCAACAATCACTGGTGCAGAGAATTCTGGTCGCGTTGGCGCTTGAACTGGAGGATTTTAAAAAAAATATCGGTCAGAACTTTGACGCGAATAATGGAAGTCGTACCTAGATTAGTTCCAAATGTAATGCTAAAAGCCTAGTTGGCGATATTATCGTACTATGTCATATTCAACGCAGTTGAAAAAACATAGTTAAAGCTGCTGCACTGCTGAGGGGTTTAAGTTGTCGGATATAGGGATTGGCTAAATGGCAGACACTGCAAAAGCAGTTTTGTAAATCAATCTCTGCTTGCGATAGGTGCTGAGGCAAAGGAATTAAAAAAAATCATGTTTGATCACACGAGTTGGAAGAAATTTGACTATGATAGTGATATTGCCAACTGGGTAGGTACGGCACATCAGGTAGCGCGTGCGATAGTTGCTGATCCAAAGATGCGGGCGACTTGGCTGCAGTGTGAAGGCACGTGGTTTGTAGGTGTCGACGTGCTTCCCTCCGATGAGGCCGGAACACTCGCTGACACCCTGCTTAAAGGCCGAGTGATGGATTGGCTCTCGCAGATCGCCACAAAGCCGATGCATCCAGCCCAGCTCTCTGTGATTTATAACGGTTATCCAAAGCCGCGCAAGGGCGAGAACGATAGGGCGTTCAACTACCGTCTCAAACGGGATTCGGCCCATGTCGATGGGCTTTTGCCAGTGGGAGAGGCGCGGAGCAGAATATTGAAGGAACCCCATGCCTATATTCTCGGCCTGCCGCTCAATTCCTGTGCGCATGACGCCAGCCCATTGGTAATATGGGAAGGCTCGCATATCGTCATGGCCGAGACTTTTGATAAGGCGCTGAAAGACAAGTCGCCCCAAGAATGGGATACTATTAACCTGACAGACGTCTACCAAGCGGCCCGCCGTCATGTTTTTGAGACTTGTCCTCGCGTTGCTGTTCATGCCGAACCTGGCGAGGCCTATGTCGTTCACCGCCTTGCCCTTCATGGTGTTGCCCCTTGGGCAGATGGCGCGGCGGCACCAAAAGAGGGTCGTATGATAGCTTATCTGCGCCCGGAACTAGCGGATGTTTCACAATGGACTGATGTAAAATGAGGGGATTAAGATATGCTGGAAATTGGACCAAATTGTCAGATTTTTGAGAAGTACCTGCCGTCTGAGAGCACCGAGGCGCGCATATGCTCTTACGAATGCTCTTATTGCGCTAATTGCGCCGAAAGCATTCTGCACAATGTTTGTCCAATCTGTGGGGTGGCTTTGCACCACGTCTGATGTGGCCCCAAAAAGCCTATCGCTCTAAGCCCCCGCTTGGACTGACCCATCATCCTGCCAGTCAGATGCGTAAACAGCCTAAGTGGAGCCGAGAAGAGATAGGAATATTTGTCAATAATCTGCGCTTTGTCCCGCCAAAAGAGCGCTAGATCTTATTGCAGAAATTTGCGAAGAACGTTTAATTTTTGGCAATTTTAAACGCTAATAAAACCTGCTTAGCTGTCTATTTGTGAGCTAGCCGTCCACTACGTCCGCCGTGCCGTTTATTTGGCACAATGGCCCGGCCTGGCAACTCACTCATAATCGTCGTTCTTTCCTTTGGGCTCATCTGGGACCAGCGGCCAATTTCATCAAGCGTGCGATAACATCCCGAACAGACCTTTTCTACTGGATGGATGATACACAGCTTGACGCAAGGAGACTCAATCTCGTCACGTTTCCAAATATCGTCGGTCGATAGTGAGATTTGATTATTCATTGGTCTTTAAGTACCTCAATCGGTCCAGCGCTCCCTGTAAGATATAGGCAGCTGCAACATGATCTATGACTTCTGAACGACGTTTTCGAGTCGTATCCGCCTCTAAAAGAGCTTTTTCTGCGGCAACGGTGGACAATCGTTCATCCCAAAAGGTGATTGGAAGAGCAATTTTTGCGCTAAGATTGCGCGCAAACGCCCGTGTTGACTGTGATCTTGGCCCTTCGCTGCCATCCATATTCCGCGGTAACCCTAGAACCAACCCACCTATATCCCGCCCTTTGCAGATTTCTATCAACCGCGCGGCATCTAATGTAAATTTGGTTCGCTTGATGGTTTCCAATGGCGTGGCTACTGTTCCAAGGTGGTCTGAGACAGATACGCCGATTGTCTTGGTGCCAAGGTCAAGCCCGGCCAGTGCTTTTAAGTTCTGCAGCGCTTTGGTAAATTCGCAAATATCTTCGTAGATCATTTTATCAGCCCTGTTTCTTTTGCCACTGTCGCGATGATTGCCAGATCGTTGGGGTATTTGGCGAACACTGTTTTGGCTTTCTCCCAGATTTCCAGGGCCTTGTCTTGGTCCTCAAGAATAACCAGCGAGCGGATGAGTTTAGCCCATTCTTGGGCGCTTCCTCCTTGAGTGTCCAAGCGGTTTAATAGTCCTGCCACCATTCCTCGAATCATATCCATGCGATCACTGTTACTCATGGTTTCAGCGGCTTTGAGGTCGTCCTGGGTTGGGCCAGTTAAAGGAGCAACTGGGGAAGGTGTCTTGATTGTGGGGAGTTCAAAATCATTAACGCCAGCGGCCAAGGCGACATTTTTTATCCGAGCGCGGATCAACTCGATCCAAGGGCTATCTTGGGGCGTTTGGACAAGCAACCTGCGCCAGATTTCAAATGCTCGATCTGGACGGTCATTTTGATCCATCATCAGGCCGACGTAATAAAGCGCTGCAGAGAATTTTATATCGCGTTCAAGAACTCTATACAAAGCCTGTTCTGCTTCGGGTGAAACATACTGTTGCGCGGCGAAGATAAGTAGCTCGGCATAACCAAAAAGGTCTTCCGCAGTCGCGCTAGGACCCTTGATCTCCAGCAGTTTTCTAAGTGCTTTGCTGGCGGCCAGATAATTAAGTAGACCAATTTCGACGCGGGCGAGAAGCATATTGCTTTCCGGGTTCTCGGGACGCGCTTTGACGTTCGCTCTAAGTTTTTCTACCATTTCGGAATAAGTCTTGTTTGATTGGCTTTTAGCCGAAGCAGGCAGGTGGTCCATTATATCTTGAGATAATGGACGATCTTGGCGAATTATTTTTGCAAGGGCGCTCCGGTCTGCGGCAGCGAGGTTTAGCAACTCTTCATAGTCAAAGTGATCTTCCACAGTAGCGTTAACACCCTTGATCTCGATAACTTTCCTAAGTGCTTTGCTTGCGGTTCGATAATTCTGCAAACTAGTTTCGATGCGGGCGAGAAGTATATTGCCTTCTAGATCCTCTGGCCTCGTTTTAACGGCATTTCTAAGTTCGATGATTAATTTAGAATAAGTTTTATCGGGGTGGTTTTGCGGCGACCCTGGGAGACGCTTCAGTATTTCCTGAAGTGATGGTCGTGTTGTCCGTGTTATTTCTGAATGGGCGATCCGGTTTGCTTGAGATAGATCACCGTAGCCGGGCGATCCCAAATATGCATATAGCCCGACGCCTCCTCCAACCACGGATAAAACTGTCGTGATAGAGATCGCTGCTATCCAGTTTGATGTTTTTGCTGCTTTGAGAACTGGCAGACGCGTGTTTAGTTTGAGAATTCTGCGTGAAATCTCAGTGCGGAGCCTTTCAGCCTCGTCTTCTAAGATAATGCCGCGCTCAATATCGCGGGAGATTTCTGAAAGCTGGGACTTATAAAATTGCAGTTCAACATCATCCAAGTCGGACGCAGGTTTGACCGCGCGAAGCGACAAAACCAAAAAACCCGAAACGACGACTGCTATAGTCGTGCTAATAAACCAAAATTCCATCGTCCCTCCGACAAACTGTCCTACACCTACCTGTACTTGGCTAGTTTAAAAAGAGGCTAAGAGAAACTTGACTGCAGATGTCGCATCTGTATTTGCTTGTGACGCACCCGACTGTCGCCGCAGCATGAATTTTTGGCACAAGCCAATAGACTAGGGAACCGGAGCCATAAACTAATGAAACGTTACTCTGCTTTTGCAATTGCCCGAGAAGCCCTTAGGTTTCATTCGGGCTGGGAACGCGCTTGGCGCAATCCGGAGCCAAAGAAAAAATATGATGTAATTATTGTTGGCGCTGGTGGGCATGGTTTGGCCACAGCCTATTATCTGGGGCGTAATTTTGGGATCACCAACGTAGCTGTGATTGAAAAAGGCTGGCTTGGCGGTGGAAATACGGGACGTAATACGACCATTATCCGGTCAAATTATCTCCAAGACCCCTCCGCGGCAATTTATGAAAAGGCAAGAAGCCTTTACGAGAATCTAAGTCAGGACTTAAACTACAATGTTATGTTCAGTCCGCGTGGGGTCATGATGCTGGCGCAAACACATCACGAAATCAGAGGGTATCAGCGCACCGCCCACGCAAATGCATTGCAGGGAGTTACGACTGAATTCATCAGTCCGCAAAAGGTAAAAGAGCTTTGTCCAATAATAAATCTGGACGGTCCTCGCTATCCAGTGCTCGGTGCTTTGTGGCAACCGCGGGGTGGAACCGCGCGCCATGATGCGGTGGCTTGGGGCTACGCTAGAGCTTGTTCGGATATGGGCATGGATATAATCCAGCAGTGCGAAGTTAAAGCTGTGCGCCAGAACGACGGTAAAGTCGTGGGCGTCGATACGACAAAAGGTGCGATTGACGGTGACAAACTTGGCCTCGTTGTCGCGGGCCACTCCGGGGTGCTTGCTGATATGGCTGGCTTCCGTCTGCCGGTAGAATCGGTTGCGCTGCAGGCGCTTGTTTCCGAGCCAATCAAACCTTGCATGGATGTTGTTGTCATGGCCAATACGGTGCATGGTTACATGAGCCAGTCAGATAAGGGCGAGATGGTGATTGGTGGTGGTGCAGATGGGTACAACAATTATACGCAACGCGGAAGTTTCCATCATGTTGAAGAAACCGTTCGCGCACTTGTCGAAACTTTCCCGATGATCTCGCGGCTGAAAATGCTGCGTTGGTGGGGTGGGATTGTCGATATGACTGGGGATCGCTCGCCGATCCTGTCAAAAACGCCACTGGAGAATTGCTTTATCAACTGCGGTTGGGGCACTGGAGGCTTTAAAGCTATTCCTGGCTCCGGCTGGGGCATGGCCGAATTAATGGCCAAGGGGCAATCCTCTTTGACAGAAGAATTTACAATGAGCCGATTTAAGGATGGCAAGTTTATAGACGAAAGCGTTGCAGCTGGAGTGGCGCATTAATGACAAGCGTCTTTATGAAAAATACACTGGGAGCAGCAATGGATGTTGAAAATATCAGTCTGAAGTGCCAAAGCGGCGCGCAAGCTCTTAGCAAAAATGAGAACGATAAAACAAAATGTATGCTAATGATGCAAGTTTTTATTACCAAGACGTTCAAGGTGACGTGATGCTATGTTAATCTTTGAATGCCCTTACTGCGGTGTCCATGCCGAAGAATCCGAGCTAAGCCCTGGTGGAGAAGCGCATCTAAAGCGCTTTGGGCCTGGTTCAGATGATGCTGACTTTGAAAGCTATCTATTTATACGCGAAAACCCCAAAGGAGTTCATTTTGAACGCTGGCGACATTCCAATGGCTGTGGAAAATGGTTTCATGCGGCGCGCTGTACGATGACTTTAGAAGTGTTTGGGACCTATGTGGCCCAAACATTTGAGCCGCCACAAGACCTTAAAGAAAAAATTACAGCCAAACGTCCAGGTTGGTCGTGGAGGGATTTTTCATGAGTACGCGCCTTTCGTCTACTGGTCGTCTGATTGATAGGTCCCAAAAGATTTCTTTTTCTTTCAACGGGAAAAATTTTTCTGGTTTCAAGGGTGATACTCTGGCGTCTGCCCTTTTGGCCAATGATCAAATACTTCTTGGACGCTCGTTTAAATACCACCGGCCAAGAGGTGTTGTCAGCAGTGGCTCCGAAGAACCCAACGCGCTCGTTAATTTGGGCGACGGCGGCATGTTTGAACCTAACCAACGCACCACTACCACAGAGTTATTTGACGGGTTAAGCGCGACTTCGCAAAACCACTGGCCAAGTCTTGAATTTGACGTTGGTGCTATCAATCAATATTTGTCACGGTTCTTACCGGCAGGTTTCTATTACAAAATGTTTATTCATCCGCGTCCGTTTTGGAAATACATCTACGAACCTTTTATCCGCCAGTCGGCAGGCTTGGGCAAAGCACCCAGTGAAAAAGATGCCAGCACCTACGAGCATTTCTATGCATTTTACGATATTGTCGTAGTAGGTGGCGGGGTGGCTGGATTGCAGGCCGCACTGACGGCTGCCAAATCAGGTAAAAAGATTTTACTTATTGAGCAAACTGCCCATTGGGGAGGTCGCGCGCCTGTGGATGGAGGCGAAGTTAATGGGCAGCCTTTGGATAAATTTGTAGATAAATGCGTTGCGGTTCTTGCCAGTATGGAAAATGTCACGATGCGTACTCGGATGATGGGCGCTGGGGTCTATGACCATGGTTACCTGATCGCATACGAACGTCTGTCGGATCACAAGCCCGAAGCTTCTGGTCCGCGTCACAGGCTATGGCGAATTCGCACTGGGTCAATTATCATCGCAACAGGTGCTATCGAACGTCCGCTGGTGTTTTCTGATAATGATAAACCGGGCGTTCTACTGGCATCAGCCTTGCGCGACTATATAGTGGATTATGGTGTTTCTGTTGGTGATAGAACGGTTGTTGTCACCAACAATGATGACGCGTATCTTACGGCAATTGCTGTAAAGAATGCAGGATTAGAGGTTTCCGCCATCATAGATGCGCGCCCCAATGGTGCTGGAGAATTAGGTGAAAAGGCCAAGGCCCTGGGGATTAGCGTAAAGGCAGGCAAAGGCATTGCGAAGGTGCTTGGTAGCAAACGGGTCACTGGTGTCGCTATATGTGCACAGGCGGGCGAGGGCGCTGTTCTGGAGGAAATCCCCTGTGACTGCGTTGCGATGTCTGGAGGATGGTCTCCAGTAGTGCACCTTTACTCACATTGTGGCGGTAAACTTTTGTGGGATGAAGAAAAACTAATGTTCCACCCTGATGCTCATAACTATCCCAAAAATCATAATGGAAAACCTTTTATATTGCCCGCTGGTGCTGTGAGCGGCCGTATGGATCTGAGTGAGGTCCTCAGGGACGCAACTAAGGTTGGTTCAAAAGCTGTTGACTCCAAAAAGACAAGCAAGCCGCCGTCAGCACGTATGAGAGTGGATGCGCCTATCGAGGCGGTCTGGATGATGCCGCAAGGCGCTGGTATTAAGCTTCGTTCCAAAGCTTGGCTTGATTTTCAAAATGATGTTAAAGTTAGTGATGTTCAGCTTGCGGCCCAAGAAGGGTTTCAAAGCGTCGAACACGCCAAACGTTATACGACGCTCGGCATGGCAACTGATCAGGGCAAGCTTTCGAATATTAACGGTTTGGCAACACTTGCCGCCTCTTTGAATGCACCCATCCCTGAGGTTGGAACAACGACCTTCCGTCCCCCTTATACGCCGATTTCTATGGGATCAATTGCTGGGCTTGCCCGAGATGAGGTTTTTCAGCCCATCCGGCAAACTCCCATACATGTATGGCACGAAGAGCAGGGTGCTTATATGGAGCCGGTCGGCCAATGGCGCAGACCGTATTGTTATCCCAGAACTGGGGAAAGCTATGCAGATGCTGTGGAACGTGAGATAAATCAGACGCGTGGATCTTTAGGTTTAATAGATGCGTCGACCCTCGGTAAATTGCTGATCAAAGGCCCCGATGCGGCCAAGTTCCTCGATATGTTGTACACTAACATGATGAGCAGACTGAAAGTGGGTAAATGTCGCTATGGATTAATGTGCAATGAAAATGGATTTCTGAGTGACGATGGTGTTGTTGCACGCATCGATAAAGAGACATTTTTGTGCCACACGACATCGGGTGGTGCGGATTATATTCATGCGCATATGGAAGAATGGCTGCAAACTGAATGGTGGGACTGGAAAGTCTATGTTGCCAACGTGACAGAACAGTTCGCCCAAGTGGGCGTTGTTGGTCCGAATGCGCGGGCCGTTCTTGAAAAGCTCGGCGGGATGGATGTGAGCAAAGATGCGCTGGGCTTCATGGAATGGAAAGACGGGCAAATTGGTGGCTTTAAGGCGCGGGCCTATCGCATATCCTTTTCTGGTGAACTGTCTTATGAAATAGCTGTCCCTGCCAATCAGGGTCTTGCCTTCTGGCAAGCACTCTTGGAGGCGGGTCAGGAATTTGGGGTCATGCCTTATGGCACTGAGGCGCTGCATGTGATGCGGGCCGAAAAGGGTTTTATTATGATTGGAGACGAAACCGACGGAACAGTGATCCCTCAGGACCTCGGTATGAACTGGTCCATTTCCCAAAAGAAAACGGATTTTCTTGGCAAACGCGCGCAAGAGAGGTCGTATATGGTTGATGTCAACCGCTGGCGTTTGGTCGGTCTGCAAACCACCGATGGAAGTGTTATTCCGGATGGAGCCTATGCCGTGGGGCAGGGGCGCAATGCCAATGGCCAAAAAAATACCATCGGTCGCGTAACATCAACATATTATTCTCCAACTTTGCAAAGGGGAATTGCGATGGGACTCGTGCATAAAGGACCGGAGCGCTTAGGCGAAATAATAGATTTTCCAAAAGTTGATGGGACTATCGTGAAGGTCAAAATCGTCGATCAAGTTTTTTATGATAAAGACGGGGAGAAGCAGAATGTCTGATCCAGTTACCGCTATGGAAACGTTGCGGTTTGAAGGCTTTGTGACAGTGTCCCAAGCAGGTTCTTTAGGCATGATTACATTGCGTGGCGATTTTGGCTCAAAGCCTTTTGGTACTGCGCTCAAGAAAGCGCTCGGGTTAGATCCGCCTCAAAAGCGCCAGATTGCTCATGGAAACAACAGCACAGCCGCTTGGATGTCACCTGACGAGCTGTTGATATTCTGTTCTTGGGAAGACAAAGCAACGCTTATGACAGCCCTTCAAAAAGTGATTGGCAAAAGACATGCGATGGTGATTGATGTATCAGATGCGCGCATGACGTTCACTTTAACCGGTTCAAACGTGCGCGAAGTGATCGCCAAACTCGCACCTGTCGACCTTTCCCCGGGCAGCTTTGAACCTGGCGAATTGCGTCGCACGCGATTTGGACAAATTGCCGCTGCTTTCTGGCTAGTTTCGCAAGATGAGGCAAAAGTCATTTGTTTCCGGTCCGTTGGCGATTATATGTTCAAACAACTCAAAGCCGCATCAACGCCGGGCAGCGAATTAGACATCTGGACTTAGTAAAAACTATTTGCGCGGATTGTTGTTTGTCGTTCTACGCTGGCTAGGGCTGACAAGATCTTCGATAAATTCATTTCTAAGGCGGTTTGCTCTTGACCTCGGGTATCTAAGCCTAACAATTAGGGCCATTGAAATTTAACATGATGAAGGAGGCCCAAATGGCTTTTGAACTTCCCGATCTTCCCTACGCCCATGATGCACTTGCCGGTCTTGGCATGTCGCAAGAGACCATGGAATACCACCACGACCTACACCACAAAGCCTATGTTGATAACGGCAACAAGCTTATTTCTGGAACCGAATGGGAAGGTAAATCCCTTGAGGATATCGTCGCTGGGACCTATGCAGCTGGATCTATTGCGCAAAATGGTATCTTTAACAACGCTAGCCAGCACTGGAACCACATGCAGTTCTGGGAAATGATGGGCCCAGGCGGAGCCGCTATGCCATCCGAACTAGAAGCCGCACTCAACGATAGTTTTGGCAGCGTTGATGAATTTAAATCACAGTTTTCTGCAGCTGGTGCAGGCCAGTTTGGTGCTGGTTGGTGCTGGCTCATCAAAGACACAGATGATGCATTGAAAGTAACTAAAACAGAAAACGGTGTTAACCCACTTTGTTTTGGCCAGACGACATTACTTGGATGTGATGTATGGGAGCATTCCTATTACATCGATTTCCGTAACAAACGCCCAGCCTATCTCAACAATTTCCTCGATCACCTTGTGAACTGGGAGAACGTCGCCAGCCGAATGTAAATGCAGCGACTTTATTCTTTTTGAGTTTGGCCCGCTGGGAGCAATCCTAGTGGGTCGTTTTTTGTTAGCTGCAATATTACTAATCAAACTATAGTTAAGATTGCGCGATGAGTATTAGCTAAATCGTTAAAACAAACTTACTTCAAAGCTATTTAAAACCCCAATCTATTTGAAGATGGAGAAAAACAGTTTTTTTTAATGTGGTCAGACAATTTTATGACAATATAATCTTGGTTAAAATTTTTTCAGGGATATCTGAGGATTGCGCACTTGTTGGAATAATAATTAGCCTATACTCGTTCGAGTCTATGGTTGGGGTATAGTTGTATGAACGAACCCAAAAAAGGTATCTTGGCGATCATTGCTGCTGCGGTTATTTGGGGGCTGGCGCCACTTTATTACAAGCTACTTGAACATGTTCCACCATTTGAACTCTTGTCCCATCGTACATTTTGGTCGTTTATATTTTTTATTGTGGTTTTGTACTATAGCCGTCGACTGGATGAGTTGTGGGCGGCAATGTTTGATCGCTCTGAGGCTTTTTTCCTATTGATTGCTGCGTTTCTTGTGGCCACAAACTGGTTCTTTTTTATATACTCAATCCAGACAAACCAGGCTACAGAGGCAAGCCTTGGCTATTTTATTCTTCCACTAGTGTCTATTTTGTTTGGCATGCTGGTATTCAAGGAAACCTTGTCAAGTGGGCAATGGTTGTCAGTTGCGTTGGCTGCATCTGCAGTTCTTGTCTTAACCTATGGGCTTGGAACCGCGCCATGGATTGCGTTAACGCTGTCGAGCAGCTTTAGTCTGTATGCTGTCCTAAAAAAGTGTGTCAAAGCCCGTCCTATGGTGAGTGTCACACTTGAGGTTTTGTTTTTGACGCCGATTGCACTCGTCATAATTGTATATTTTCATTGCACGCTGGGAGGACATTTTGGCCAATCTCTTAGCACCAGTCTTCTGCTGTCTTTTTCAGGCCCTTTAACAGCCACACCCTTGATTTTGTTTTCCTATGCCACGCATCGTGCAACGCTCTCGACAGTTGGCTTTTTACAGTACATAAATCCTAGTTTGCAGTTTCTGTGTGCCACGCTGGTTTTTGCAGAGCAGCTGACTACATGGCATGCGATTGCCTTTCCCATGATTTGGGTTGCTTTGATATTTTATAGTGGTGCTAGTTTTTATCGCAATCGTTCAGACAGGTAATCCAGAGCTTGTTCTGCGGTTTCAGTTACCTCAAAGAGTGCGCGCAATGAGCTATCAGCAAAACCGTGTGCAATTATATGGTCAATGAGGTTAATCAATGGAGACCAAACTTCTTTTACGTTTACTATGACGATCGGCTTTTGATGAAGTCTAAGCTGCGCCCATGTCAGGACTTCAAAAAATTCATCAAGCGATCCCACACCACCAGGAAGCAAGACCATCGCGTCACTGTTCATGAACATGACTTTCTTACGCTCGTGCATATTTTCCGTAATGATAAACTTGGTAAGATTAGTTTTTCCAACCTCAGCTTGAAGTAAATGGGTTGGTATCACCCCAAATGTATTGGTTCCATTTGTCTCTGCCGCGCGTGCGACAGACCCCATCAGGCCCACATCGCCAGCGCCATAAACCAATTTCCACGCGCGCTTTGCTATGCCCTTGCCCAAGGTCTCAGCTGCTTGAGCGTATTCTGGACGACTTCCGCTACGTGATCCACAATACACACAGATTGATATCTTTTGCATTTTTAACCCTTTTGCTACATATGCCCTTTGACGTAACTTTGACCCATTGCTAATCATGTTTAAAGCTTTAGAAGGGCTATGGGGAGCCCTGAAGGATAAAAATGACTGAAAAAAAATCGCAGTCTCGACTGCCGGTGTGGATCGCTTTGGGACTTTTGTTTATCACCATTGTGGGTGCCTACGCCTTTCAAGCCAATAAAGCTTTTAAAATTCAAGACCCTTTAGCGATAAATCGGGACCAAGAGGCTTCTTTAGAGGTGTTTGAAAATCCTGCTTCTGAACCATCGGATGCGAGTACTTTAGAAGGGTCGCCTATTGCTGAAATCACTGCTGAACGCAAGACGGATAGCGATATCGAAACGTCCTCACAAGCGGTTGAGAGCAAACCAGAAGTAGAGGAAACGCTTAGGGGACCGGTCCTTGGAACAGTTCGAGTTGATAAAGACGGTGCAGTTGTTATGGCGGGCACAGGTTTCCCCGGACAAAATATCGATGTTTTACTGGATGACGGTATTATAGTAACGATTGTGGCGGATGGGCGTGGTGATTTCGTGGCTATATTTGCTCTTCCCTACAGCGCAAAGATGCGGGTCCTATCTCTTAAGTCGGATGTGGGTGGTGTCGCTTTATATTCGAAACAGCAGGTTATTATTGCCCCGGCCCAAATTAAGGCGCCGATTGAGACAGCTCAGGCGGATATAAGCCAAGAGATAGGATCGGAGCGAGAGAAAGAACCAGAATTGGAGCAAGGTTCAGTCTCTCAAAAAACTGAGCCAGAGCCGCAAAATATTGACCCTGGGGCTCAAGAATCATTTGCTTTGGAAAATGCAAACGAGCAAGCGGGCGAAGTAGAGGAGCTAGCGGTAAATGTAGTGTCCGCAGGTGCCGAGGACAAGACGACGGAAGATGTTGAAATTATTTTGCTTGATGTCCAAGTGGCTAAATTAGAAGCGGAAGCTGTTGATAAAGCAGATATGACTATAGATATGAACGCTGTTAGCGCTCCGTCCATTGAGACCGAGATCGAAGAAGATGTCTCCAGCGACGATATGGCCAAAACAGAAGTGGAAGCCGTTGATAAAGCAGATATGACTATAGTTTCAAACACTGCAAGCGCGATGTCCACTGAGGCCGAGATCAAAGAAGATATCCGCAGCGATGACATGGCTAAAACAGAAGCGGAAGCCGGTGATAAAGCAGACACGAGCATAGATACGAAAATTGTTGGAGCGCTGTCTAATGAAACCAAGATCAAAGAGGATGTCGCCAGCGCTGGTGTGGTGAAAACGGAGGCTTCTATAGAGCAAAAACTGGACACTAATATGGAATCTTTAAGTGAAACTTCTCATTCAGAAAAAAGGAATGTTGAAGATGGCATCGCCAAAGATGAGGCTATCCCAGTTGAGACCACTGCAGCTGAGCAGACTAAAACCTTAGAGGTGGAGACGCTTGATAACGGGGTCGAGAGTTTATCCTTAGCGCTGAAGGAAGAAGCCAATCAACCGGCTATCCAAAAAGATGCAAAAATCAACAACGCCAAGGCCGAGCCTAGCGCCGCGGAGACCAAAGGGCCAGCAGTAGATGTGGTTGCCTCGGTCAAGCCAAGTGATCCCTTGGCGGAAAATACGCAAGACGCAGAAAAAGCTCCGGTCGTAATGATCGCAGATGATAACGGTGTGCGCGTTATACAATCAGATAAAGACAAAGCGGAGTCGGACGTTGCCCTTGATACAATCAGCTATGATGATGAGGGTGATGTAGCTCTCACAGGCCGTGGACAACCCTCCGGATTTGTGCGTATTTACTTAGATAACACACCGATCTCGACAGCTGCGATGGATGCGACAGGGCAGTGGAACACAGCTCTCTCAGAAATTGATCCTGGCATATATACTCTGCGGATCGACCAACTCGATCCTACAGGTCAGGTCAGTTCGCGATTGGAGACTCCGTTCAAACGAGAAAGTATCGAAACACTGCAATCTCAGCTCTTGGCTCTTGAAGAGCCAGCACGGATAAATGTGGTGACAGTTCAGCCGGGCAATACGCTGTGGGCCATCGCTCGTGAGCGGTATGGTATGGGTATTTTATACGTGAGAGTTTTCGAAGCCAATCGTGACAAAATTCGCGACGAGAATTTAATCTATCCTGGGCAGATATTTGAGCTACCTGACTAGATCTAGAGTATGAATGTTTTTAGGTAAAATAACTGGAGGATATAAATAGGCCTCAGTTATTCACCCAAGTTGGAAATTAAATGTCTAAAGAGTTTGTAGATTCGGACGGCTCGGACCTTGACGAAAAGAAGGCAGGTTGGCGCGTTGTAAAAATGGTTAGCCCCTATCTGTGGCCAAAGGACAATTGGGATATTAGGGCCCGTGTGGTGTTGGCTCTCCTGTCACTTTTTATAGCCAAAATGCTGGGAGTAATTGCGCCCTTGCTACAGGCTCAAGCTGTAGATAGCCTCTCGTCTAAAGGGGTGTCTGATCTGATGCTGGGAGCAGTTGGATTGACATTGGCGTATGGATTGGCCCGCATTGTCACCAATGCATTCCAGCAGCTGCGCGATGCAATTTTCGCAAAGGTAGGTCAACGCGCCTTACGTCAAATAGCGCTTGAAACATTCAAACACATTCATCAGCTTTCACTGCGCTATCATATTACACGCAAGACAGGTGGCCTAAGTCGCGTTATTGAACGAGGTGTCAAAGGCGTAGATTTCTTACTGCGCTTGTCGTTGTTTTCTATAGTCCCTCTGGTTTTTGAATTAGTGTTGGTGGCCAGTGTTTTATTTTGGAAGCTTGAAGACGCCAGATATGTAGGCATTATTGTGGTCACAATTGTCATTTATGCTTGGTTCACGTTTACCGTCACAGAATGGCGGGTCAAGCTGCGTCGGAAGATGAACGAGCATGATAGTGACGCTAATCAAAAAGCCATTGACAGCCTATTGAATTTTGAGACAGTAAAGTATTTTGGGGCTGAAAACCGAGAAGCCGCTCGCTATGATCAAGCTATGGCGGGATATGAAAAATCTGCTCTGAAAACTAGTTACTCTTTAGCATTTCTAAATTTTGGACAGGCGTTTTTTATTACAATCGGATTGGTTGGCGTTATGATCCTAGCAGTGATTGGCGTTCAAAAGGGTAATTTGGGCGTGGGGGATTTTGTCCTAGTAAACGCATATATGATTCAGATCACGATGCCATTGAACTTTCTGGGTACGGTTTATCGCGAGATTAGACAGGCACTGGTAGATATGCGGCTTTTGTTTGATCTTTTACAAGAGCCGGCCGAGGTTGTAGATGCACCAAACGCTGTACCTTTAAAAGTGCACGGTGGGGCGGTTTCGCTCGAAGGCGTGGACTTTGCATACGACCCCGAGCGTCAGATTTTGCGCAGTGTATCAATCGATGTTGAGGCGGGTAAAACTGTGGCCATCGTCGGCCCGTCGGGGTCGGGTAAATCAACAATCGGTCGCTTGTTGTTTAGGTTTTATGATGTCACGAATGGTACGTTGAGGATCGATGGGCAAGATGTGCGAGAGGTCACTCAGGCCAGTTTGCATCAGTCAATCGGCATGGTTCCCCAAGATACGGTTCTGTTCAATGATACAATTTACTATAATATTGTTTATGGACGTGAAGGCGCCAGCGAAAGCGAAGTTCACCAAGCTGCAAAAGATGCACAAATTCATGATTTTGTACTTTCTTTGCCAGATGGCTACGAGAGTATCGTCGGGGAGCGCGGCCTGAAACTATCCGGGGGCGAAAAACAGCGCGTGGGGATTGCCAGAACGCTTTTGAAAGATCCGCCGATCTTATTGCTGGATGAGGCCACTAGTGCTTTGGACAGCGAAACAGAGCACGATATTCAAGGTGCTTTGGAAACAGCTGGGCAGGGCAGAACAGTGATCATTATAGCGCATAGGCTCTCGACAGTGGCGAATGCTGATCGAATTTATGTCGTGGAAAATGGCGTTGTGGTTGAACAGGGCAACCATGACACCCTCTTATCCAAAAAGGGCCGTTATCAAAGCCTTTGGAAACTGCAACGCGCGGAACGTGCTGCTTCGGTATAAGAAAATATTGGTGCAACAAAGGCTGGTAAATTTTGCCCAGTCCTTTAATTTTTACTCTGCAGGTTGCGATGGTGGTGCTGGTAGAGAGTGTCTGGGGTGATCTCTGGTTATTTCCTTGCCGTATAAATCACTCCAGATAATTTCGGGGTTTGTGATGCGTTTCATCGAACGCTGAAGGATCCAATCCTGGGCAATTTTTGCCTGCTTTGGCGCGCCTAAGACAACAAAACCGCGGGCAATCCAAATTGCGTAGGTGTAAATCCATACACGGATTGCCAAGAGAGACGGTGTAAAGACCAGTGTCAGAACAGTCGCAGTTCCCAACCCGAACACCACGGCAGTTGCAAGTTGTTTCCACCAGAGCGCTGTCGGGCTATCGATTGAATAGCCCCCGTCAAAGAAATCTAAGCTCAGCCCGAACATCATAGGGGTAAGTCCTGCCATCGTTGTGATAGTAGTCAAGAGAACTGGCCTGATCCTTTGTTCAGCCGTTCGAATAATCGCTTCTATTTGGGGCATAATCTTGGCATATTCCTGATATGTATCGATAAGGACGATATTATTGTTCACTACAATACCTGCAAGCGCGACAACACCTGTGCCGGTCATAATTGTTGAAAATGGCTGCTGCATCACCAGCATGCCGATCAGAACACCAACGGTGGAAAAGACTACTGCCAAAAGCACGATCATGGCATTGTAAAAACTGTTAAA
>JAQWKM010000130.1 GCA_029247845.1 Paracoccaceae bacterium
TATAGTAATCCTGATGACGTTTGTGTCCCTGGTGAAATGGAAAAAATTCGCAGCGTTTTAGGTCAACTTCACAACCAAAAAATTTGGTATCGCCCTAAAGAAAGTGTTTACGTAAGCGGTTGAGCTAGAAACGTTAACCCACTACTTAATGATAGATATTCTACAGCGCGCTCATTATAATGCGCGCGTTTATTGTTTTGAAAACGCTATTTTTATGTTAGCTCCAAATGAGTTTTCAGAGAGAAGGTATTTAATGACGCAAACTGCTTTGCAGTCTGGGGCTTATCTGCACCATGTGGCATTCGAGAGTGAAAATCCTTTACATTTGGCCGAGTTTTACGCTGCTGCCATGCAAATGGATGTGATATTTGAAACCAAGGACGAGGTTCGCTGTGAAGGATCATCTCGGCGGATGATTATTCTGAGCGGTGAAAACAAAAAGCTTGCTTATGCGGGCTTTGCCTGTTGGTCTATCGATGCATTTCAAGGGCTCCGCCAGCGCGTCCAGACCGAGGGCATCGAACTGGCTGCAAGTCCATCGCCATATTTTGAAACTGGCGCATTTTCGTTGCGTGATCCGGATGGCAATCTGGTATGTTTTGGACTTGCCAGACCCGAGAAACGACAGCTAAGTGGCCTGCACGGTCCGACCCAACATCTTACATTGGCCACTCATGATATTCAAAAGATGATTGATTTTTATCAAGTAAAGCTGGGCTTCCAGCTGGTTGGCCGCGTATTGCAAAGTGACGGCGCATTGGTAACTGCCTTTATGACCTCAAATCATGAGCATCATACATTAGCCTGTTTTAAATCTGAAAGACAGGGTGTTGACCACCATTCGTATGAAGTGGGTGAGTGGAACTTGATTCGCGACTGGTGTGATCATTTTTCAAGCCTTGGTATTGAAATTTTCTGGGGACCAGGACGCCATGGACCGGGGAATAATCTATTTGCGTTTATTAAAGATCCAGATGACAACTGGATCGAAATCTCGGCCGAGCTCGAGTTAATTTTTGAGCGTGATGTCATCAATTGGCCGTAGGAGCCACGCACGCTAAACAAATGGGGACGCGCTCTTATGCGCTCTTAAATAGAGAATGGATAAAGAATGAAAATAATCAGTTTTGTGCGCAAAGGTCAAGTAAGCTTTGGCGCCGTGGTACCGGGGGGGATTATCAACCTTGGTGGCCGTTTGGGCAACAATGTGCATTCTCTGAGTGCTGCGTTAACTGCGGGTTGTATAGATGATGCTATGGTGTATGTTGCAGGACGCAAATCTGAGCTAAAGTGGTCAGATGTGACCCTTTTGCCAGTTATTCCAGATCCGCCTAAAATTCTGTGTGTTGGATTGAATTACCAGAAACATAAAATCGAAACTGGACGCCCTGACGTTGATTATCCAACTATATTTACGCGTTTTGCAGATTCACAAGTAGCCCACGGGCAGCCAATGATGAAACCAGCCTTTTCGGATAGGTTCGACTATGAGGGTGAAATGGCAGTGATTATTGGCCGCGGTGGGCGCAGTATTACACAGGCAGATGCGCTTGATCATGTTGCCGGCTATGCCTGTTACAATGACGGTAGCATCCGCGATTGGCAGCGGCACACGTCGCAATTTACCCCTGGAAAGAATTTTCCGTGTAGCGGTGGATTTGGCCCCTATATGGTCACGCCTGATGAGGTGGGCGATTATCGAAAGCTTCCGATCCAAACTCGGTTGAACGGACAAGTGATGCAAGATGCATCCTTGGCTGATTTGATTTTTCCAGTTGAGGAGTTGATCAGTTATTGTTCTCAGTTTATGCCTCTTTCGCCTGGCGATGTGATTGTGTCGGGTACCCCGGGTGGCGTTGGTGATCGGCGTGATCCACCGGTTTATATGTTTTCTGGTGATACTGTCGAGGTCGAGATTGGATGTCTGGGCACGCTTAGGAATCCTGTTATTGATGAACCTGCCGCATGACGTTTCATTCGGCGATAAATACAGATATTTTGGTTGTTGGAGCAGGCCCAACGGGGTAACTCTTGGCAAATCTACTTTCAAGGATGAGTGTGAGTTTTGTCACTATTGATAAAAAAACAACTACTATTAGTGAGCCGCGTGCAGTTTCCATTGATGACGAGTCTATGCGGGCACTTCAGGCAGCAGGGCTTTCTGAGGCGGTACAGCGTATCACCGTCCGTGGGTATGGTTCAATTTACTATGGACCAAAAGGACAGCCTTTTACACAGGTAAAGCCCGCCTCGTGCGAATACGGTTTTGACAAGCGCAACGCTTTTCACCAGCCAGAATTAGAAAAAATTATGGAGGATGCTTTAACCGTATCTGATAATGATTGCGGTGTAATGTTTGAAACTGGGCTGACGCATTTTGGTCAGACAGCAGATTATGTGAATGTAATTTGTATAGGTTCTGATCAGCATAAGATGCATATTAAGACAAAATATATGGTGGCCTGTGATGGTGGTAAATCATCTGTTAGAAAATCACTGAATATTGCGATGTCCGGCCTTACGTTTGAAGAGCCTTGGTTGATTGTTGACCTCAAGTCCACGCAAAACCGTTCTTTTCACACGGAGGTTTTTTGCGATCCGGTGCGGCCTGGGATTACTTTGCCCGGGCCGCGCGGCACGCGGCGTTATGAATACAAACTGCATAAGGGAGAGGATCATGAAGCCGTGGTCAAACCAGAGTTTGTGCGGAAGCTTTTGGCACGCTTTGGTCCTGATGCGCAGGAAGACTTGGAACGAATCCTCATCTACGCGTTTCACGCGCGCATAGCCGAAAAATGGCGTGAAAAAAGAGTATTTCTAGCAGGTGATGCAGCCCATCTGACGCCGCCTTTTTCTGGTCAGGGGATGAACAGCGGTCTGCGCGATGCGCATAATCTTGCATGGAAGCTGGCCCAAGCCTGTTTCAGTGAAAACGCGTGTAGGCTGTTGGACAGTTACGAAGCCGAACGAAGACCGCATGCCTGGCAGATGATTAAAATGGCCCGACGGATGGGACAGGTGATGATGCCTAATTCGGCGTTACGAGGTGCGATTTTACGTGGTCTATTTCATGCTGTAAACGTATTCCCACCAGCGCGTAATTATTTTTCTCAGATGAAGTTCAAGTCAAAGCCTAGGTTTTGCTCTGGCATGATCAGGCCAGATCATTTTAAAGCCTCGGGTACTTTGATTGGCCAAATGCTGTGCCAACCGATTGTCGAAACGGTTGATGCAGAGCGTTTTCCACTTGATGCGCTCTTGCCTGATCAGCCCATTGTTTTGATCTATGCTGAGTGCCCTGAAAAGATGCTCAACCAGAGCGTTATAGAGCAACTTTTAAATCATGGTGCTGCCCTCTTTGGTATTACTCCAGAATATGTCAAACCAGTGGATGCAAAGTTTCCAATCGTCCGAGACCAGGCAAAATTCTTCTCTCAAAAACCATATGCACATTATTTGGGCCACGCGTTTTTAATCCGGCGTGACCGTTACATTGCGGCCTCTGCACCATGTCACAATTCAATTGGCCTTTTGGAGGCTTTGCACGCCCTGACGCCAAACTGAAGAAATCAAACAGGACGCAGATCGCTCCGTGTTAGTTAAGGTATAATTTTGGTGGCATCACATAAGACTTTGTTCGCTCCACACGATTGGCTCAAATGCAGTGCTTTCAATCAGATTGGGCATTTTTTGCTTTACAGAAAGGCCATAATTTGCGCTGTTTGCTAATAGTAAAAGCTTGCGATGTTAAAAAATTGGTCAATTAACGGGGAGATTTCAATATGAAAATGTTTAAACTGGTAAGTGCGGGCCTTATGCTTGGATTTGGGCTAAGTGGAACTGCGTTTGCGGAGACTGTGACTTTGAAATTTCATTCCTTTGCGCCTGCTCCTGCAAGCCAGAATTCAAAGTTTGTTCAGCCTTGGGCCGATCGGATTGAAGAACAATCTGGTGGTGAGCTTAAAGTGGAAACGTATTACGCCATGCAGCTTGGTGGAAAACCGCCCCAACTGGTCGATCAGGTGCGCGATGGTGTGGTTGATATCATCTGGACTGTTGCGGGGTATACGCCGGGGCGTTTCCCAAAAATAGAAGTATTTGATTTGCCGTTTTTGCCTGGTAGTGCAGAAGCTACCTCTCAGGCGGCTCAGGATTTTGCCCAAACGATTGCAGCAGAAGAGCTAAAAGATTTTAAAATTCTGACCGTGCATGTCCATGCCCCTGGAAAGATACACACTAAGGATCGTCTCATTACGCAGCTTTCAGATCTAGAAGGTTTGAAAATGCGTGGGCCGACACGCGTTATTAGTAGTATGCTTGGTGCAATGGGAGCGACGCCGGTTGGTATGCCTGTTCCACAAGTGGCGCCTTCTTTGTCCAAAGGTGTGATTGATGGAATGGTTGTGCCCTACGAAATTATGCCATCATTCAAGCTGCATGAATTGACCAAAGCTCATACGACTGTTTCGGGAAAACGTGGGCTCTATACAACAGCCTTTTTATTCTTGATGAACAAAGCAAAATACGAGTCGCTTTCTGACTCTCAGAAAATAGTCATTGATAAAAATTCTGGGATGTCCTTGGCAAAACTGGCCGGGCAACTTTGGGATGGATTCGAAGGACCAGCTTTTGAAATGGCGAAAAAAGCGGGTGGTGAATTCCATTCGTTGTCAGGCGAGCAGCTTGCTGCATTTCAATCTGTCGGAGAAAAAGTCGTCACGGATTGGATTGCAAAAGCCAACTCAAATGGAATGGACGGTGCGGTAATTGTCCAAACAGCGCGGGATCTTATTTTAAAATATGAAAACTGAAGAGACTGATTTTTCTAAAAAATTGGAGTGTCCAGATGATTTTTTTGGGCGTTTCTTAGATCGGGCGGCTGTATGGTTGGCGGTTTTTGGTGGTCTTGTTCTCATCGTTATTGTGAGCATAAATTTTCTTTCAATTCTTGGACGGGTTTTGTTTTCTAGCCCATTGGTTGGTGATTTTGAACTTGTCGAAATGGGATGTGCCGTGGCCGTTGCTGCATTTTTGCCGCTATGTTTTATGCGCAAGGGAAATGTGATCGTGGATTTTGTTACTGCGGGTTTGCCATCCTGGATGACAGGTTTCCTTGATACATTGGGCTCGTTGATTTTTAGTCTTGTGGCTGGTTTCTTTGCATGGCGTATGTGCTTTGGCGCAAAAGATATGATGTATTACAACGAAGAGACCATGCTCTTACAAATTCCAGTCTGGATACCGTTTTTGCCTGTAGTATTTTCGTTTTTCGTTTTATCAGCCTGCTGCCTTTATGTCGCTGGGCGCGATGCGCTCAAACTTTTACCTAAGGCCTAAGGGGAATGGATCGGGAAACGCTTGGCATCATTTCATTTCCAGTGCTATTTGCGCTTTTGGCGCTGCGGCTTCCCATTGGGCTTGCCATGCTTATGGTCGGGGCGGGTGGTACATCTTTTATTGCTGGATGGTTGCCAATCTTCTCAGTCACTAAGACAAGCGCTTGGCATTTATTCTCGAACTATTCTTTATCAGTGATTCCATTGTTTCTTTTGATGGGGAACTTTGCCTCTCGCTCTGGAATGAGCAAATCCCTTTTCCAATTTGCCAGTGCCTGTCTGGGTCATTTGCGCGGCGGAGTGGCAATGGCCGCTGTTGGTGCCTGTGGTGGGTTTGGCGCAATATGTGGGTCCTCGCTTGCGACTGCTGCCACCATGGGCAAGGTCGCATTGCCCGAACTGCGCAGACTTGGCTATTCGGGGTCTCTTAGCACTGGGGCCCTTGCCGCGGGGGGGACTTTGGGAATATTGATCCCGCCATCCGTAATTTTGATCATTTACTCCATTCTAACTGAACAAAATATTGTCAAAATGTTTCTGGCCGCGTTTTTTCCTGGCATTCTGGCAGCTTTGGGATACATCTTGGCAATAGCAGTATATGTGCGAATTTTTCCAGCCTCTGGCATGGCTCAGGCCCGTATTCCTTGGCGGGGTAGGTTGAGCAAATTTCGAGATATTTGGCATGTGATTTTCTTATTTTCCTTTATGCTGGGCGGTATTTATCTGGGTTGGTTTACGCCGACCGAAGGCGCCGCTGTGGGTGCTGCGGGTACAGGTATTATTGCCCTTCTCCAGAAAGACTTTGGTTGGTCGGGTTTGCTAAATGTAATCCAGAGCACTGCGATCACGTCGGGGATGATATTTCTAATCTTGTTGGGGGCTGAATTTTTCAATTCTTTCATCGCTCTGACGCAATTGCCCAATCACTTAGCGACATTTGTGCTTGAAGGAGAGTTTTCTCCCTTTGTAGTGGTTGCTTCGATTTTGTTGCTCTACGTGTTTTTAGGCTGTTTGATGGATAGTATGGCGATGATTTTATTGACTATTCCAGTATTTTTTCCAGTCATCATGACGCTTGATTTTGGGCTGAATGCAGAAGAGGTGGCAATTTGGTTTGGTATATTGACCCTCATTGTGGTCGAGGTCGGATTGATTACCCCACCGGTAGGTTTAAATGTATTTGTCATCAATAAAATGGCAGGCGATGTCACAATATCGGAAACTTTCAAAGGAGTTTTACCGTTCCTGTTCAGTGATTTTATTCGTGTAATTCTGCTGTTTTCATTTCCAGGTCTGACATTATTTATGCTGCGGGTTATGTATTAAGCTGGAAGTTATTATCATTTTAACTGATAATGGGTTACAGACCGTGAAGCTGCTTTTTTTCATACAGTTCCGACACTGAGAGATGGAGCATTTGTGCTGCGAGATCATAATCATCCCCAGCAGCCACAATAGCCGCATGTACTACTTCCTTTTCAACAGACTTCAAATGATCTGCGATCATCAGTTTGCCGTTGGACACAAAGAAAGATCTGTAATCCGTCATAGATTCCATGGGTGAAGATTGGACCTTGCTCAGGGACAAGCCACCTGCTGCCTCGCTTGTGGCCTCTTTGTGAAGCCTCTGGCGGCTTTGCTCGCGCAACACCTTTTGTACCTGTTGAGCAGAAATCACCTTACCGCCGCTTCGAATGATCAGGCATTCAACAACATTTCTAAGTTGACGAATATTCCCGGGCCATGGAAATGTTTTCAAAAGCCACAGAGCATCCTTTTCGACTTCGAATGACGTTCTGCTTCCGAGTCCCAAAGCCAGCTGATGCGATAAGTGGTATACCAGCTTTTCAATATCTTCTGCGCGGTCGCGTAAAGCGGGAATGCGAATCGGAAATGCGCTGATCCGGAAAAACAAATCAGAGCGGAATGTTTTCATCACTACTTGCTTATAAAGATTTTTATGTGTGGCGCAGACCAGACGGAAATCAACTGCGACTTCGCGGGATGACCCAACTGGTGCAAATGTTTTAGTCTCTAGAGCGCGCAGGAGCTTTGACTGGAGATCTTGAGGCATATCGCCGATCTCATCAAGGAATAAGGTTCCATTGTGAGCTTGTTCGAATTTACCCTTGTGAGATTTGCTAGCACCTGTGAAAGCACCTTTTTCATATCCAAACAACTCTGCCTCAAGTAGGCTGTGTGGAATGGAGGCGCAGTTTACAGATATAAGTCTGCCAGAACGGCCCGACATATCAGCAAGCGATTGGGCAACCAACTCTTTTCCGGAACCACTTGGGCCTAGGATTAATACAGGGATATTGTGCTCAGCAACGTCAACTACGGACTTGCGAAGTGCAACCATATGGTCGGATGAACCGACTATCAGTCGCGACAAATTATTCACAAAAGACATTGTGGACCTCTTTATAAAACCTACCGTCTATAGCCTCGTAGCTCTCATTCTTATGACAAGATGCTATGTCTTCCTTATCAGAAAATACCCTATTTATGAGTAAAGTGAACTAACCAGTTAGGATATATTAAGGCCCATTTGGGCCATTATAATAACCTACGTCTAGTTTTCAAGTAATTTCTATAAAATGTATATTTTATAGAATATTATGGGGCAGTGTTGATCAATGAAGTCGGTGCATGTGGTCAATGAGAGCATTTTGGGCGTCTAAAGAAGGCGGCTGTATACACGCCAAGTTTAACGCAGTGTGGTCAATGCAATGAAGTGGTTTTAGTGATCTTTTGGGGATAGGTTTGGTTTAGGCGGTAAAATGTAATAAAGGATGAAGTAGAATAAATTAATCTCTTAGTTTTGCTTCGATTGCAGCTTCCTCGCGCAGGATTTTTAGCACAGTAGTTGAGTATGATGGGCGTTTGACTGTATTCTTTAACAAAGCAACATTGGCCGCTTGTCTTAAATTTGC
>JAQWKM010000166.1 GCA_029247845.1 Paracoccaceae bacterium
TGTGGCCTATCAGGGCGGCTCGGGCGAAGGCGGGCTTTTAGAAGCCTCAGACCTTATCAGTGGCGATATCGAAGAAACCTGGACACGGGTAAATTTCCATTTAGACACCGTTGAAGAACTTGAATTGATTGGGCCAACTGTGCCACCTAAAGAGCTTTTGATACGGTTGTTTCACGAAGAAAATCCTCGTGTTTTCGATGCCCAATCAGTACAGTTTGGTTGTACTTGCTCGAAAAAGCGCGTCAGGCGATCTTTGTCTATTTATTCAGCCAAAGATATTGCGCATATGACTACAGAGGATGGGAAGGTGACTGCCGACTGCCAGTTTTGCGGCGCCCACTACATTCTCGACCCACACACAGTAGGATTTAATGCTGAGACCGACACTTGACATCAAAAACCAGCTTTTGGGTGGTCTGGCCATATCAACTTCTGACTCTTCAGATTTTGATCTAAACAGCGACTATCAAAATATCACACATAAATCACTCCGCGAAGCGGCTGTTTTAGTGGCCGTGCTAATGATAAATGATCAGCCGCAAATTATCCTGACAAAGCGCACGGCAGAGTTAAAGCACCATCCAGGTCAAATTGCTTTTCCCGGCGGCAAAGTCGACGCAAAAGACGCCGACGTTGTCGGCGCCGCTTTGCGCGAAGCCAAGGAAGAAATAGGCCTGCCATCAGGTCAGGTAGAGGTTCTGGGCTGCCTCGCGCCTCATATTACAATCACTGGGTTTCGCGTTACCCCTATTATCGGCCTCGTTAACGGCACTGTCGCTCTGCGACCAGAACAAAGCGAAGTCGATGAAATTTTCATAGTCCCTTTGTCTTTTCTAACAGATCCCCGAAATTATTACGTCCGTACAAGAGTATATTTTGGAAAATCCCGAAAATACTATACCGTGCCATATGGGCCATATTATATATGGGGTGCGACCGCGCGCATGCTCAGAGGGCTGGCGGAAAGATTACAGACATGAAGCTTACAGACAGCTGGATAGAGGCAAAAGGGGCACAATCTGTATTAAAGATGTTTGAGCAAGCCGGATACAAAGCCTATTTCGTCGGTGGCTGTGTGCGCAATGCAATTTTGGGTTACTCGGTAACCGATATAGACATCGCCACGGACGCCACGCCAAATCAAACAATGTTACTTGCTGATCAGGCCGGGCTGAAGGCTATTCCAACGGGAATAGGCCACGGCACAGTAACGCTGGTGGCGCAGGGACAGCCTTACCAAGTTACAACATTCCGCAAAGATATTACAACTGACGGCCGGCATGCCCAAGTCCAGTTTTCAAAAGATATCGTGGCCGATGCCCAGCGCCGGGATTTTACTATGAATGCGCTTTACGCCGACGCGGCCGGATACGTCATTGACCCTTTATCTGGTCTAGATGACCTCATGGCGGGACACGTGCATTTTATTGACGATGCACGCGCACGGATTGGTGAGGATTTCCTTAGGATTTTGCGGTACTTCAGGTTTTCTGCTTATTACGCGAACCCCAGTCACGGTTTTGATCCAGACGCATTAAGCGCCATTAGCGATCATCTGGAGGGTCTATCCTCTCTTTCAAAAGAGCGTATCGGTGCGGAAATGCGGAAATTGCTTGGCGCACCAGATCCAGCCCCGAGCATCGCTGCGATGCGTGCTGTTGGGGCTTTGACCCACATCCTGCCCGGCAGTGATGATAACGGTCTCGCAATCTTGATCCATCTCGAAGGCGCACATGGCATACGACCTGAAGCAGTGCGCAGATTAGCATATATTGGCGGTCAAAATGTTCAATTGGCCCTCAGGCTGTCCAATGCAGAGGCCAAAAGGCTTGATCTTTTGAGAGAACATATGGGCACGAGCCTACAACCTGGCGAACTTGGCTACCGCTTTGGCAAAGACCTATCACACAGCATCCTTTTACTGCGCGCTGTCCAGTTTGAAACTGCGCTGGATGACCAGGATTTGGTTAAAGCCGACGTCGGCTCAGCGGCAACATTTCCAATCAAAGGAAAAGATATTTTAAAGCAGTACTCGGGCGAGGCATTGGGTAAAAAACTTCATGAACTAGAAACCCGTTGGATCACATCTGAATTTAAGCTGTCGCGGAGCGACCTTTTACCCTGATTCAACTTTTGGTATGCTTTCACATATTACTCAGTTTGTTGTTAGAAAATAATATGTTATCAGATGCTCTTTTAGCCCTCATCCGATTGGTGCTATCTGCCGCGTTAACGCCCGGACCCAATAATGCCTTGATCACTGCCTCTGAGCTAAATTTTGGATAACAGCGGTCTTTACCACATATTCTAGGAATCGCTCTTGGATATGCATTTATGATCTTGATTGTCAGACTTTTTTTAGGGCAGATATTTCAGCACAGCGTTCTTCTTAGAGAGACCCTTCAATGGATGGAGTTATTCTTTTGCTCTAGGTTCCCTAAGAGATTGCGACTCCGGGTGTCTGGAAAATGCCAATGGCGAGGAAGGACCTTTCAGATTTGTGAAAGCGGCCAGTTTTCAATGGATCAATCCCAAAGTTTGGGCGATGGCCATTGCTTTGACAGCGCAAATCATTGTGTCCTTAATACCCTTTTACCACCTATGTTGTTGTCGCTGTCATCTTTATCTTTGCAGGCATAGGCTCAGCATCACTTTGGTTCCTTCTAGGCCAGCCAATTGCGCATATCCTCTCAACAAAGGAAAGGGTAGTATGGTTCAATCGCTCTTTGGCGATTATCATGGTTGGGTTCAAGTTCTACTTATACCTTTGGAGTAGCTAAAAATAAAATCTGTCGTATGCGATATTTACAATCCTTTAAATTCAGATATTCTAAACGGCTTTTTATTGTGTTTTAGGAAAGTCCCGTCATGTTCCGCTTTTTCGAAGGCCTAGTTGATCCCTATGTAGATTATGAAGAAACCGATGCGCCCCCAAAGCGTATTCTTCCGTTCATGATGCAGTACTGTCGCCCATTTTATGGGGTCTTCATCGTCGCCACCATCATGGCGTTTGCCATTGCTGCAACTGAACTTTCTCTCATCTATTTCACCGGCTGGATCGTCGATGTCATGCAAGGCGACCCTTCAACAGTGCTTGATGAGTACGGGAATTTTCTTATTATTTTAGCCTTTCTGGTAATATTTGTGCGACCGATCATTATCACTTTCGACGTCGCCCTTTTAAACAATACCCTCATGCCGAATTTGGGAACACTCATTCGGTGGCGTGCGCACCGCCACGTTCTAAGACAATCTGTGGGCTGGTTTGAAAATGATTTTGCTGGTCGGATCGCCAATCGAGTGATGCAAACGCCACCAGCTGCGAACGCTGTCGTGTTTCAAGTCTTTGACGCTATAAGCTATGCATTTGCTTATGTTGTGGGATCGTTTTTTATTCTCTGGCAGGCAGATATCCGTTTGACCGTCCCGTTGGTTGTTTGGTTTTTGTGTTACCTCATTTTGCTAAAATGGGTCGTGAGCCGGGTGCAACCTGCCTCAGAAGCGTCTTCGGAGGCCCGTTCTGAACTTAACGGTAGAGTGGTAGATGGCTATACAAATGTTCAATCCGTCAAAATGTTTGCCAATGAAACCGACGAGTTAGATTATGTTAAACAGGCGATCGAAAATACCCGCATAACTGTTAAAAAAGAAATGCGCATTTATACGTCAATGGACGCAATTTTGGTGTTCTTAAATGGGTTTTTGATCGTTGGTGTCATCGGTTGGGGGATCATTCTGTGGTCAAATGGCCAAGCAACTGCTGGCATTGTCGCTGCAGCATCCGCACTTGTCTTGCGGCTAAACTCAATGACGGCCTGGATCATGTGGGCTGTGACGACTTATTTTCGCGAACTTGGGATCGTATCCGAAGGTATGAAAACGATTGCTCAACCCATTGCGCTCGTAGATACACCGAAGGCCAAAAACCTCTCAGTGGTAAATGCCGGCATAAGTTTTTCCAATTTGACACATCATTACGGCCGGCAAAGTGGGGGTTTGAATAATCTGGACCTGAAAATCAAGCCAGGCGAAAAAGTCGGGCTAATCGGCCGCTCTGGTGCTGGGAAATCGACACTGCTTAAATTGCTTTTGCGCTTTTACGATATTGAAAGCGGGCAGATAGAAATAGATGGTCAGAATATCTCGCTGGCAACCCAAGCAAGTCTGCGCCGGCAGATCGGCATGGTCCAGCAGGATAGCAGTCTGTTACACCGCTCTGTGCGCGACAATATTCGGTACGGTTGCAAATACTCAAGCGACGCCGCAGTCATTGAAGCGGCAAAACAAGCCGAAGCTCACAAGTTTATTTTGGACCTCCAAGACCCGGAAGGACGGGCGGGATATGACGCCCAAGTTGGCGAACGCGGGGTCAAACTGTCCGGCGGCCAACGCCAGCGTGTCGCCCTTGCGAGGGTCATTTTAAAAGATGCTCCTATTCTACTCTTGGATGAGGCAACAAGCGCCTTAGATAGTGAAGTAGAGGCGGCTATTCAGGATACGCTTTATGCGATGATGTTGGGAAAAACCGTTGTTGCTATAGCTCACAGGCTGTCTACTATCGCTCATATGGATCGGATTTTAGTCATGGATGAAGG
>JAQWKM010000146.1 GCA_029247845.1 Paracoccaceae bacterium
GACAATCAAATGATTTTTTCTGGATCTGTTCTACTTTGAAGTGGGATGTCATTTAGACCGCAGATAGCGCGTCGAGGTTTTGGATCGCAATTTTTGAGTTTAAGACGCTGCTCATCGTAAATTGACGGGTTAAAAAACAGATTAGTAGGACGGTAAAAACGAAATCTTTTTCAGGAAGAATGAGCCACGATCGCCCTGTATTAACACTTGAAATCTTGATTATAATCAGGTGACAAACTTTGGGACTTCTGACCTTTCGTCATTGTTCTCAGTGCCTCTAAGCGAGCGGACACTTCTTGGCATCTCTTAACGTCTCTTTTGTCAATCTAGGATTCTTCAATCACTCTGGCCTAAAGTGATACGCCTCCTCTGAGGTCGTAAAAAAGAGTTTTGTGACTTTACTCTGTTTTATATTTTGGACGGTCAAGAGTTACCTATATCGCTCTTGGCGGTATAGAGATACCAACGAAGACGAGACGGCAGTTTGGTCAAGACACGACATAAAAGGGGCCTCTGGCCCCTTTTGGACGATTTTAATTGGCTTATGCGGCTTTATAAGTGCTCGAAAAACGCCCATAAAAACTCTGACCTTTCTCGGCCATATCACGCAATAGATTGGGGCAAGCAAAGCGGTCGCCGTGGGCGGCCTGTAATTCGTCACACCGGGTCGCTGCATAAGGTGTTCCAAGAATATCAAGCCAGCTCAGTGGGCCTCCCGACCAAGGGGCAAACCCCCAGCCGAGGATTGCGCCAACATCGCCTTCGCGAATATCCATCAGCACGCCCTCTTCCAATGCGCGCACTGCCTCAAGAACCTGTACAAACATTAACCGGTGTTGCACTTCTATGAGATCTGGTTGTTGATCTAACAGTGGATATTTATCCACTAGACCTTCCCAATAACCAAGACGCTTGCCCGCATCATCATACTTAAAGAAGCCTGCCTTGGCCTTGCGGCCAATGCGCCCTTGATCTTCCATCCAGAAGACGACATCGTCTACCTCCCCGTCGGGATAGGCATTGCCCATTGCCAATTTTGTGGCACGGGCAATTTTGGCCCCCAGATCGATCGATGTTTCATCCACCAGCTGTAAGGGCCCAACAGGAAAGCCAAGCATACGCGCCGCATTGTCCACCAAAGCGGACGATACCCCTTCGGTAACCAGCCGCATACCCTCATTGATATAGGGGATAATACAGCGGTTGGCGTAGAAAAAGCGGGCATCATTCACCACAATCGGCGTTTTTCTGATCTGACGCACATAATCGAGCGCTTTTGCAACGGCTCTGTCTCCTGTCTCCTTGCCTTTGATAATTTCAACGAGCATCATTCGTTCAACGGGCGAAAAGAAATGGATACCGATAAACTGCTCGGGCCGCGAGCTGGCTTTTGCCAGATCGCTGATTGGAAGCGTCGATGTGTTGGAAGCAAAGATACAATCGTCTGGGATCACTGCTTCGACGGCTTTTGTGACCGCGGCTTTGATCTTGGGATCTTCAAAGACGGCCTCAATGATCAAGTCAGCATCTTTCAAAGCGTTATAATCGGTGGTGGCAGTGATGCGGGACAGAAGCGCCTCTTTTTTCTCAGGTGTTGCTTTGCCGCGTTTGATCCCTTTGTCCATATAGACTTCGCTATAGGCTTTGCCCTTGTCTGCGGCCTCTTGTTTTTGATCGATCAGAATGACATCCATGCCTGCTTGCGCTGAGACTAAAGCAATGCCTGCCCCCATCATGCCTGCGCCTAGAACTCCAACTTTCTTAACAATTTGATTTGCAACATCAGCTGGACGAACGGCGCCTTTTTCTAAGGCTTGTTTGTTGATGAACAGACTGCGGATCATCGCTGTTGATGATGGGTTCATGATTATATTGGTAAACCAGCGCGCTTCGATCCTGAGTGCTGTTTCAAATGGGACCTGAGCGCCTTCGTAAATTGCACTCAAAAGCGCTTTTGCGGCTGGAAAAGCGCCCTGTGTCTTACCATTCACCATGGCTGAGGCACCTACGAAGGTCATAAAGCCTGACGGGTGATATGGCCCCCCCCCGGGCATTTTATAGCCCTTAGAATCCCATGGTTTTACGATGTCGACATCCTTTGCGGACAGCACCCAAGCCCGCGCATCTTCCATCGGGTCATCGCTTACTTCGTCAATAAGACCGGCGGATTTTGCTTTTGTAGGTGCGAGCGACTTTCCTTCAAGCAGATAGGGTGATGCGCCCATTGCCCCAAGTTTGCGGACAAGGCGCGTGGTTCCACCAGCCCCTGGAAACAGACCGACCATTATCTCTGGTAGTCCAATTTTGGCTTTTGGGTTTATCGCTGCAAAAATCCGATGCGTTGAAAGCGGTAATTCAAGACCGATGCCCATCGCTGTCCCAGGAAGCACGGCAGCAATAGGCTTGCCGCCTGTCTTGGTCTTAGCATCCATTCCTGCAAGTTCAATCTTGCGGAGAGCATGATGCATGGACATGATCCCCTCAAACACGCCCTTGGCAGGGTTATCGCCTGAAGCTGTTTTCATATCTGCCAATACATTCAAATCCATGCCACCGGCAAAATCTTTCTTACCACTGGTGATGATGATCCCTTTGACCGCCTTATCTCCAAGCGCCTCATCGATAAAGCTATCAAGTTGGTGCATCCCCTCCATATTCATCACATTCATGGATTTGTCTTTGCAATTCCAGACGATGGTGGCGATGCCCTCGGCATCTTTGGTCATTGTGAAATCTGTCATTTGAAATTCCTTTATTCAACAGGGCGGCCATCGCTATGGGTATAGCGGCGGTCATACCAGTCTTTATAGGTTACCAGTACATGATCAGGGTAGTGTATAACGTCCTGTTTATTGGGCGTTCCAACTTTCAGATAGGACGCATCAGCGCCACTCCTATTTTCAAGGTGATTGCCTACGGGAACCGCTACTGGCCAACAGGCGACATCACCTTTGCACAAGATTGTTTCATCTTCCTCGACTAGAACAACTTCGCCAGAGAGTATATCGACCATTTCATCTTCGGTTTGGTGCCAGTGATGCAGCGACGATTTTGCTCTCGGGCGCAGGACTTCGATGTGCACGCCAAACTGGGTAAGCCCACCGGCGCCGCCAATGATGTTGTAATGATACTCACCAAGACAAACTTTCAGCGCCGGATGCATTGCCAAAGGCTCGGTCTGGAAGGTAGGAATGGCAGTTTTTGACATTAAACGCGTTCGATGATCGTTGCAGCGCCCATACCGGATCCGATGCACAGCGTAGCAAGCCCAGTTTCCTTATCGCTACGCTCAAGCTCGTCAACGAGCGTGCCAAGGATCATCGCGCCTGTCGCACCAAGTGGGTGGCCCATAGCAATAGACCCGCCGTTCACATTGACCTTGTCATGATCTACATTGAACGCTTGCTCAAACCGTAAAACCACACTTGCAAAAGCCTCGTTCACTTCGAAAAGGTCAATATCTCCGATTTCCATCCCACTTTCGCGCAGAATTTTTTCAGTGACGGGGACTGGTCCAGTGAGCATGATTGTCGGATCGGTACCGATCTTTGCAGTCGAGCGGATACAGGCACGAGGTTTAATACCGTATTTCTCACCAAACGCCTTGTTACCGACCAAAATCGCTGCTGAACCATCGACAATACCCGAGCTGTTGCCTGCGTGATGAATGTGTCTGATCGCTTCCAGGTGGGGATATTTCATCAATGCGATCTTATCAAATCCGGGCATGATTTCGCCTTGTTCTTTGAACGAGGGTTTGAGCGCTCCAAGGGATTGCATATCCGTTGTTGGACGCATGTATTCATCGTGATCCAGAATTGTCAGCCCATTGACGTCTGTCACGGCGACAATAGATTTTGTAAATCGGTTGTCATTCCAAGCGGCCTTTGCTCGTCTCTGGCTTTCGACGGCAAAAGCATCTGCGTCATCGCGGCTAAAGCCGTATTCTGTTGCTATAATATCTGCCCCAATGCCTTGCGGTACAAAATACTGATCAAAGGTAAACGTCGGGTCCACTGCCATTGCGCCGCCGTCGCTAAACATGGGTACGCGGCTCATGCTTTCAACGCCACCAGCTATATATCCGTCACCTGCTCCGCCGCGCAGTTGGTTGGAGGCAAGGTTCACTGCTTCCAGACCAGAGGCGCAAAAACGATTGATCGCCAGTCCGGGAATTGACTCATCCAGATCGGATGCAAGCACAGCAGACCGCGCCAAACAAGCGCCTTGCTCGCCAACTTGCGTGACATTGCCCCAGATCACATCTTCGACGGCATGCCCTTCAAGTCCATTGCGCGATTTCAAAGCGTTCAAAGTGGTGGTTGAGAGATTAAGCGCCGTGACTTCATGCAGACTTCCTTCGGTGCGACCCTTACCGCGCGGCGTACGCACTGCGTCATAAATATATACATCTGTCATCTCATTCTCCATCAGGCACGGTCAGCAGGGCTGCCGGGCATTAAATCATAAGGGGCTTTCCAGCCAAGTGTTTGGGAAATATTGTTCAGCCAGTGGCTAATATTGGGCCATTGGCCTTTGTCAAATCCAAAGAATTCGGGATAGTAAAGATAGCCGCAGCACGTCATATCAGCATGCGTTATTGCATCTCCCACCAAAAAATTACGACCTTCCAGAGCGGCTTCCAACACTTTGTAAGATCCTCTTAGCCGTACTTGATTGGCCTCAATGACCTGCTGAGGCTGCTTGTCTTTAGGCACAAAATGCATCAGGAATCGTGTTGCCCCTATGACTGTCGAGAATTTTCCGTTGTCCCAGAGAATCCAACGCAAAACCTCGCGGATTTCAGCGGATGTTATCCCACCATGTTGGCCTGTTTTTCCTGCCAGATATATCTGTATCAGACCAGACTGTGTTAATTTAACATCGCCATCTACTAAGACTGGGACTTCACCCATGACGTTCACAGTGCTGCGATAGTCTGGATCTCGCGTCTCGCCATTAAAGAAGTCGACAAATATTGGCTCCCAAGCGCATCCTGCCAATTCAAGAGCAAGTGCCGCTTTATAGCTGTGACCACTTTCACCAAAACAATATAGTTTCATAACCATCGTTTTATTCCCTGTTTCGCGCGTTTTTTGACATTGAGCCTATGAGTATTATCATAGAAAAAATCAGGCTTTTTTACATTCAGTAAATTCTCTTTACAATATTATTGCAGTGCGCAACAGGTTGGAGAGCCGATGGGCTTCAAAAGAAAAGTCGTGCTTTCCAGCGGTTCTGAACACAAAGGTGAGCATGCATTTTTTTGTAAAAATACTCCCGCCGGAGGCGCTAGAACCTTACAAGTTGCGCGAAATAAGCTCCTTCATAATCTCATTTGTTCCACCATAAATCCTCTGAATTCGTGCATCTGTCCACATTTCGGCAATAGCATATTCCTGCATAAACCCATAACCGCCATGCAACTGTAGGCATTCGTCAAGTACTTCGCCTTGTGTGTCTGTCAGCCAGTATTTGCACATAGCAGCCTTGTCGACAGTCAACTCGCCACGTAAATGTTCCTCTATGCAATTGTCTAGGAACGCTCGCGCAACCATCGTTTTTGTTTTGCATTCCGCAAGCTTGAATTTGGTATTTTGAAATTGCAGGATCGGTCCGCCAAAGGCTTGGCGTTCTTTGCAATATTCGATGGTGCGCTCGACGGCGCCTTCCATTGCACCTACAGCGCCACACCCGATGATTAGCCGCTCTTGGGGCAGCTGTGTCATCATCTGGTAAAATCCCTTTCCTTCTTCGCCTCCAAGTATGTTTTCTGGCGGAATTTCGATGTTATCGAAAAATAGCTCTGATGTATCGGCCGATTTCATGCCAATTTTGTCCAAGTTGCAGCCTCTGCTAAAGCCTTCTGCACCATCAGTTTCCAAAATGACCAATGAGACCCCTTTGGCCTTTTCTTCAGGATTGGTTTTGGCTGCAACTAGGATGATGTTTGCATGTTGGCCATTGGTGATGAATGTTTTTTGTCCGCTCAGCCTGTAAGCATTTCCATCCCGAATAGCCTGGGTTTTTATGGATTGAACATCCGAGCCTGCAGAGGGTTCTGTCATTGCCAATGCTCCAACGAGTTCGCCGGAAATCATTTTTGGTAGCAAGCGCTTTTTTTGGTTTTCGGTGCCATAGGCGAGAATGTAATGTGAAACGATACCTGAATGAATACCTTGTCCCCAGCTTGCGAGGTTTGCTTTGCTGCCTTGGATTAAAATGGCCGCCTCATGTCCAAAATCGCCTCCCGGTCCGCCGTATTCTTCTGGAATTGAGGGACACAAAAGGCCAAGTTCACCAGCCTGTTGCCAAGTGTTACGGTCCATTTCGCCTTGTTTGCGCCAGCGGCCAAAATGTTGGGACCACTCATCATTGATGAACCGGGCTACCATTTCAGATAGCATCTGATGCTCTTGTGTCATCCACTTTGAATTCATCAGTCCCATAACGTTATCTCCTCAGAGTTCAAAAATTGGCCGCTTCTAGTGCCATTACTGGGTCAGCTCCCGATTGGATTCGCGCCAAGTGCAGTGCCGTGGCAGGAAGTTGACGTTGCATGTAGTAGCGGCCCGTCGCAATCTTTGTCTCATAAAACGCTGCGTCACTCGTATCGTTTTTTAAGGCTTGTATGCTTGTCTCGGCCATGCGCGCCCACATCAAGCCCAAACAAACATGTCCAAACATATGCATGAAGTCATAGGACCCGGCCAACGCATTGTTCGGAACCTTAATACCATTTTGCATAAAATACATTGCAGCAGTCTGCAGGTCTTTGCTGGCCTTTTTTAAAGGTTTGAGAAAATCCTCACCAAAAGCTTCGTCAATGTCTTTGCTTTCGCTTATGAATGCATACACCAAATCAAAGAAGGCCATTATGTGTTTACCTCCGTCTTGGCCAAGTTTGCGTCCAACCAGGTCGAGCCCTTGTATCCCGTTTGCCCCTTCATAGATCATTGTAATACGCGCATCTCTGGCAAATTGCGACATGCCCCATTCTTCTATATATCCGTGACCACCATAAACTTGTTGGGCCTGTACGCACATATCAAACCCTTTATCGGTTAAAAATCCTTTAATTACAGGCGTCATTAGGCTTACCAAGCCGTCTGCATCTTGATCTTTCAGCCTATGTGCGCGGTCGATAAGTTGCGCCCCCCAGAAGGTAAATGCGCGCGCACCTTCGATAAAGCTTTTCTGTTCCATAAGATTACGTCTGATATCGGGATGCACGATCAAGGGATCGGCAGGGCCATCGGGGTTCTTGACACCAGTTACATCGCGTCCTTGGAGGCGATCTTTGGAATAGGCCAGCGCATTCTGATAGGCGGTTTCCGCCTGAGAGTAGCCTTGAACGCCTACTCCGACGCGTGCTTCGTTCATCATCGTGAACATTGCCCGCATGCCTTTGTGTTCTTGACCGACTAAGAACCCAGTTGCCCCGTCATAATTCATGACGCATGTTGGATTTGCATGGATTCCCATTTTTTCTTCAAGCTTTCCGACGGAAAGGTCATTGCGTTGGCCCAGAGATCCGTCATTATTGACTATGAATTTGGGAACGATAAAGAGAGAAACTCCTTTGATCCCTTCCGGTGCACCTGAAATTTTGGCAAGAACTAAATGAATGACATTTTCGGCCATGTCGTGATCACCCGCTGAGATGAAAATCTTCTGCCCGGTGAGTTGGAAGCTACCGTCTGACTGTGGGATGGCTCTTGTTCGCATCTGTCCCAGATCGGTCCCACAATGAGGCTCGGTTAGGTTCATAGTCCCTGTCCAGGCGCAGTTGGTCATTTTGGGAAGATATTTTTGCTTTTGCTCATCTGATCCATGCGCCCAAATCGCTGAGTAAGCCCCATGGGTCAGACCTTGGAACATACTAAAGGCCATATTGGCAGATGAAAACATTTCAGTCACGGCGCTAGCAATCACAAACGGCATGCCTTGGCCGCCATATGCGGGATCGCAATCCAAGCTCGGCCACCCACCAGCCTTGACTTGCTCAAAGGCGTCTTTAAACCCTTTTGGCGTTTTCACGACACCGTTTTCCAAATGACACCCCTCGGCATCGCCAGAGGCGTTCAAAGGTGCCAGAACATTCTTGGCCAGTTTTCCACTTTCATTTAGAACTGAGCTGACAAATTCTGAATCTAGGTCTTCATAACCGGGTATATCGCAATTCTTAACGTCAAGCACGTTTTGCAAGACAAACATCATGTCTTTCGTAGGCGGTGCGTAACTGGGCATGTCTTTTTCTCTCAGTCTATCTTTTCAAAATTAATTTGTGTGAGGCACTGGTGGCATGGACTCTAAAAGGCGTTCTCCCCATTTGATCTGATCACGTAAATCTGCGATTGTTGCGTCAAGGTCGGCGCGCTTTTGTTCAAGGTCACCGAGGCGTTCAAGGGCAATCTGGTAGGCTTTGCTCAACTGTAGTTTTTGCGCGGCTCCCGGGTGATACATTTCAAGGAGCTGGCGGATTTCTTCCAAAGAAAATCCAAACCGCTTGCCACGCAAAATGAGTTTCATGCGGGCGCGATCTCTTTTGGCGAAAAGGCGCTTTTGGCCCTGTCGTTCAGGAAACAAAAGTTCTTTGGCCTCGTAAAACCTAAGCGTTCTCGCAGTAACGTCGAATTCATCACACATTTGGCGGATTGTTAATAAGTCTTCGGAGCTCATCGCATCCTGCTATCTGTTAAATGTATCTTCAGTTTCGTTTAACATACTACCTCAGCTTTTTTCTTTACGTAAGGCAGACGTTACGTCA
>JAQWKM010000150.1 GCA_029247845.1 Paracoccaceae bacterium
GTGTCTGGACCATACCAATTAATTTGCGTTTCTGTCATCTTACCTCTTACGGGCTATTGCACCCTTGAAACAAACGTTAGTGCACCCTAAAATAAAACTTCCGCTACTTCAAACAGGTGTCCAAAATGTCGTTGCTGTCAAATTCGCTTTCCAAAGTTAAACCCTCGCCAACAATTGCAATGTCGTCACTTGCGACAGAGCTAAAAGCTAACGGGCGCGACATTATAAGCCTAAGTGCAGGTGAACCTGATTTTGATACGCCAGATCATATCAAAGCCGCCGCAACACAAGCGATCGCGGATGGAAAAACAAAATATACCGCACCAGATGGCCTGATTGAGTTAAAAGCAGCAATTTGCCGTAAGTTCAATCGCGATAACGGTCTTAACTATGAAACTGAGCAAATATCTGTTGGGACTGGTGGCAAGCAAGTTCTCTATAATGCTCTCATTGCAACCATAAATCCAGGCGACGAAGTGATCATTCCAGCCCCCTATTGGGTAAGTTATCCGGATATGGTGCTGCTCGCAGGCGGTACGCCCACCATTGTCCAGACCAAGGCGGAGTATAGTTATAAACTGACAGCGGATGCTCTGCGAAAAACAATTAGTGATAAAACAAAGTGGTTCATCTTTAACTCGCCATCAAATCCGACAGGAGCCGGCTACACGCATCACGAACTCAGAGAATTAACAGAGGTTTTGCTAGACTATCCACATGTTTGGGTTCTTACAGACGATATGTATGAACACCTTTCCTATGACGGATTTAAATTTGCAACCCCGGCTCAAGTTGAACCCAAACTCTATGGACGTACGTTAACCTGTAACGGTGTTTCAAAAGCCTATGCTATGACCGGCTGGCGCATCGGCTTTGCAGGTGGACCAAAACCGCTCATTGCGGCAATGCGCAAAGTACAAAGTCAAAGCACATCAAACCCATGCACAATTAGCCAGTGGGCGGCATTAGAGGCTCTTGATGGTCCCACGAATTTTTTGGCCAGCAATAACGCAATATTCAAGCGCCGGCGCGATCTTGTCGTGGCTGCTCTCAACGATATTGAGGATATAACCTGCCCAACGCCTGAAGGAGCCTTTTATGTCTATCCATCGATTGTAGGGATCATTGGTAAACAAACGAATACTGGGAAAATCATTGCAAATGACGAAGACTTTGCCATCGAACTCCTCAATCAAACGGGAGTTGCGGTTGTTTTTGGCGCGGCTTTTGGCCTATCACCAAATTTCCGGGTCAGTTATGCTACCTCGGATGCTCTCTTGACCGAGGCCTGCAAAAGGATCGCTAAATTTTGCGCGACCTTAGACTGATGAGGCCATAGGGGAGGTTTTTCTTAGTCTGTTATAAACCCAAAAGAAACGGGCAATAAGCCCACCTGCTGCACAGGCGAGGCCGAGTGCTAATCCAGCCCAAAGTCCAACCCCACCCCAGTTTAAGACAAAGCAGAACCAGTATGCGATTGGAATACCAACACCCCAATAGCTAAAAATGGCCATTGACATAGGGATTGAGGTGTCCTGCATGCCCCGCAAAATTCCAAGGGCCATAACTTGTGCTGCATCTACGGTCGAAAAAAGAGCTGCCATGAAAAGTAGTAAAGCCCCATATGTCAAAATATCCTGAAAATGTGGTGAAGCCGGATCAATAAATAAAGAAACTAAGACTTTTGGCATACTCAGGAATAAAATAACTGTCATAACAACGACAATAAGTGACGCTAATGAGGCGCTGAAAGCGCTTCTTTTCAACGAAAGAACGTTAGACGCGCCAAACGCTTGACCAGTCTGGATGGTTGCAGCCCCCGATAGCCCTACGTGAATAACAAACGTCAGGCTGGTAATATGCAACGCGATACCATGCGCCGCTAGGGCTACTGTTCCAAGCCAACCCATCATAATAGTCGATGCCGAGAAAAGACCTGCCTCTGCAAGGCTTGTTATGCCAATGGGAACACCAAGCCGCAAAACCTTGCGCATCGCGCTCCAGTCGGGGCGCCATATATGCAGGAAAAGGGCCTGTTCTGGTAGCTTTTTAACAGCGTATATGCACACACTGACGGCCATAAAGCTGTTGACAAAAAAAGAAGCTATGGCAGACCCTTGTATGCCCAGTTCGGGAACTCCAAATTTGCCAAAAATTAACAAATAATTAAGTGGAATATTAAACAAAAAACCGACGATTGTGATGACCAATACAAAACGCATTAACTCCTGTGCCGATAAGTAAGACTTAATCACATTCAACGCTAGGGCCGGAAAAACGACAAACCCAACAATCACCAGATAGCGACTTGCCAGCATTGAGAGATCAGGGGACTGGCCAATTGCTAACAATAGCGCCTCAGACCACCAGAAAATGGGGAGCACAGTAATTGTATAGGCCGCTGAAAGCCACAGCCCCATCCGCATCACGCGACGCGCCTGAATACTATCACCTTGCGCTATGGCACTGGCAACGACAGGCATTACGGCAGCTGCAAAACCTGCGCCCACTATAAAAATTACGAAAAATATAGTATGGCCTAATACCGTCGCTGCAAGTGCTTCAACAGAAAACCAGCCGAGCATCAGGCTATCGGTAACGCCAATAGCCATATGCGCAAAGTGTCCCACGACAAGCGGCGCGCCAAGTCGATGGAGCGACCGGAAAGATTCTGAATACGAAGACATATTAAACATTAAATCCTGCCAGACCCTTCTAACATCCCAAGCAAGATAAATGACCAAGACCCGGTTGTAATACAATTGTTACGGCACACGACACTGTGTCAAATATAATAACATCGGGAGAGCTAAGCCAACGTATAAAAAAGTGTGGGATATGGTTCTACTTTTCACACTTCCAAAAATTCATAAGATGACCCCTCGATAATCGAGGCCTCTTAATTCAAGCTACTTGGTAATGAACATCTCACATCCTCCACTCACTCCGGGACTGCATTAACCCACTTAGACTTCAAGGATACTGATCGAAAATTAAAATATTTTGCGACTGGTTATCCTTATGAGGTGTTTAACACTTAGTTGTCCATCAGCTTTTTTCCTAATCCAAATTATAAAATTTACTGTCTTCATACTAGGATAGGAAATGTCTCCAGCACAATAAAAGTTATCATCCACTGCTTTTTAAAGCTTTGATGCCTTAAGACTAAAAATACCGTTACAACCTTCGCTTTCCCCCCTTTCACTTTGAGCCACCAAATGACATACTGTGGTAAAAATAAATGAGCAGTCTGAATGAGTGATTTACTAAGCCAAGCGGAAATCGATGACTATGATGCGTCTTCCATAGAAGTCTTGGAAGGCCTCGAGCCTGTTCGCAAAAGACCTGGAATGTATATCGGCGGTACTGATGAGCGTGCCTTGCATCACTTGGTTGCCGAAGTTCTCGACAACTCAATGGACGAGGCTGTCGCTGGACATGCAAACCGGATTGAAGTTGAATTACACGAAGATTATTCTGTCACAATCCGTGACAATGGACGTGGAATACCGATAGACCCTCATCCAAAATTTCCAGACAAATCTGCCTTAGAAGTCATTTTTTGCACTCTGCATTCTGGTGGAAAATTCAGTGGCAAAGCCTATCAGACCTCCGGTGGCTTACATGGAGTTGGCGCATCAGTCGTAAATGCTCTCTCTGACAAAATGGTTGTACAAGTTGCTAAAAACAAAGAGCTCTACGAACAGCAATTTTCGCGTGGACTACCGCAGGGAGGTTTGCAAAAGCTAGGACCTACGCAAAACCGGCGCGGCACTACCATTACGTTCCATGCGGATTCTGACATTTTCGGGCAGCATCGCTTTAAGCCTGGCCGTATGTTCAAATCGATCCGATCAAAGGCATATCTATTCAGCGGCGTTGAAATCCGCTGGAAATCAGCCATCCATGACGGTCAAACTCCGACTGAGGCAACCTTCCACTTCCCAGGTGGTTTGGGTGATTATTTAAAGGAAACGCTCAACGGCGCAACCACATATGCTGATCAACCGTTTCGTGGAGTCGTCGACTTCCAAGACCGGTTCAAAATCCCAGGAAAAGTCGAATGGGCCATAAACTGGACGCCAATGCGGGATGGATTCATCCAATCTTATTGCAATACAGTTCCAACTCCAGAAGGCGGGACGCATGAAGTTGGATTTTGGGCAGCAATCCTGAAGGGGATCCGCGCTTATGGAGAACTGGTGAACAATCGCAAAGCAAAAGATATCTCGCGGGATGATCTGACGTCTGGAGGCTGCGCACTGGTCAGCTGTTTTATTAGCGAACCCGAATTTGTTGGACAAACAAAAGATCGCCTGGCAACAGTTGAAGCGCATCGTGTGGTGGAAAATTCGGTCAGAGACCATTTTGACAACTGGCTGGCAGCAGATACAAAATCAGCAGGTGCCATTCTTGATTTTCTAGTCCTGCGGGCCGAAGAACGGCTGCGCAGACGACAAGAAAAAGAGACACAGCGCAAAACGGCAACGAAAAAGTTACGACTCCCAGGCAAGCTTGTTGATTGTTCGGCTACATCACGCAAAGGAACGGAGATTTTTCTTGTCGAAGGAGACAGTGCAGGCGGCTCTGCAAAAATGGCCAGAGAGCGAAAAACGCAGGCACTTTTACCCTTGCGGGGAAAAATCCTTAATGTGCTTGGTGCGGCTAGTTCGAAACTAGGAACAAATCAGGAAATCAATGATTTGTCCCAAGCCCTAGGTATCGGGCTGGGCACAAGGTTCAATCTTGATGATCTTCGCTATGAAAAGGTGATCATCATGACCGATGCGGATGTGGACGGGGCACATATTGCCGCCTTGTTGATGACCTTTTTCTTCACTCAGATGCGCCCCATGATTGATGCGGGCCATCTCTATCTTGCCTGTCCACCGCTTTACCGTCTTACACAGGGAGCAAATCGGGTTTATTGCATTGACGAGCGTGAACGGGACTCGTGGTTTGACAAGGGCTTGGGTGGTAAGGGCAAAATAGACATCAGTCGCTTTAAAGGCCTTGGAGAAATGAATGCCAAAGACCTCAAAGAGACAACAATGGATCCTGTGACCCGCAAACTCATCCGAGTGAGCATCGACGAAGATGAACCTGGCGAGACCGGAAATCTTGTTGAACGTCTTATGGGAAAAAAGCCGGAAATGCGGTTCGAGTATATTCAAGAAAACGCAAAATTCGTTCAAGAGTTGGATGTTTGACGCCGCATCACAAGGCTGAACTTAAATCCATTCCAAAAGTGCTTGGGCCACTTGATCGGGCTTTTCGTGATGTAGCCAATGATCTGCATCATCGATTTCTAACATTTTAAAATCATCCGATAATTCTTCTATGCCTCTGTAGCTCTTAGGCAAAAGTGCCGTATCTTGCATACCCCAGATAAGTAAATGCGGAACTGTGACGCGCATATTGCGCGCGTCCAAGGGAGGTATAGACTTTATATCCTCACCAACTTTGGGCACATATAGTCCGGTAGCACGATACCAATTTATCATTCCACGTAGACCGAATGCATCCTTCCAAGCATCTACATAGAGATCAAACCTTTCCTCATTTAACCAATTCATTTTCATATCTTTAGTAAACATAGCTTTAAGACGAGCAAAGTTATTCTCGGCAAGGACGTTTTCGGATCCCTCCCGACGCAACCATAGAATATATTGCGAAGCTATGATCTGTTGCGCATCTTCAAGCAGGACTTTTTGAAATGGAATGGGATGCACACCGTTCATGATAATAAGTTTTTTGACCAAGTCAGGATGCGAAATCGTTAGACCATATGCGGCACTCGCCCCCCAATCATGACCAAGGACGAAGACAGGCCCGTCAAGGTGTTTAATTAAAGCGTGCAAATCACAAATAAGATTACGCATGTGATAAGCCCCAACCTCAGGCGGGGAATAGCTTTGACCATAGCCACGTTGATCTGGGGCCACGCAATAAAACCTATGCTTCAAACGTTCGCCCAATTCCTCCCAAGCCCCTGAATATTCTGGAAAGCCATGCAGCATCAATAAACTTGGGCTAGAGGGCTCTCCCCATGTCCGCAGAAAAAAACGATTGCCATTCAACTCAATAATTTCTGACATGACTTACCTTTCAACAGCTAGTCACAAAGCTACAAATCAGGTTAAACAGTTCCAAGCTGAAGAAGGAATGATAATGACCACCCGACTTACCTTAGCATTTTCACAGCAATTTCTGGAAGAAAATTTTGCGCCTTGGATTATCGATCTCAAACCACAGCTTATGATCTGTGAAAATGGGACTGCCCAAATGGACATTCCAATATCGCCCCATATCCAACGCGTTGGCGGAATTGTCTGTGGCCAGGCCATGGGCGCACTTGCAGACACTTGTATGGTTTTTGCATGTTTTAGTCATAAGGATAAACTGTTACCGGTTGCCACGACGACACTGGACACTCAGTTTCTGCGCCCTGCAACGGGCGACATCCTGAGGTGTGAGGCAAAAGTAGAGCGCGCCGGCAAGGCTATCTTCTTTCTCAGTGCTGTTCTCATAACAAAACCAAATGACAAGATCGTCGCGAAATCAACGGCAACGTTCTATTTGACTGAATAGAAATTTTTGACTTCAATGGCAACATCCTTTGCCCAGCGCTTTCAAACGCCAGTAGTTATAGGGCAAAGGCGTAACATATCCTACAAACAGCATGAATGGGATAACCCACCAAGTCAGCTTTGCGCCCCCAGTCATCAAGACATCGACAAGGTTCATCGACGCTTCCATAGCGACCATGGAGATCAAAGACATGCCTATGGCTGTTTTAAAGGCGGCTCTAAGCACCATTTGACGTGAAAGAATAAAAGTCTCAAGCGCGATAGACGTCATAAGTCCATTGATGATCGCCAAGGTCATAATGGCCAAAGTTGGCCAAGCTATGCCTGTGAACTGGAAAAACGCTATTGTTCCAAAATCTCCAATAGAGCAACCAAGCAAACACCAAGAGGTATTCTTGGCCGCAGTGCGCCACGTATGAATGCAGCGCCAATTTATTGACAAATTCTCTGTTATTGCAGTCATTTTCGTTACCTTGCTCATTTGACCTCTATATACTAGTCTCTCCAGTAACTGGAAGGTCAAGGGGCATAATGAAAATTTCTAAAGCGTCCGAGCAGTCAGGTTTACCCGTCAAAACCATACGCTATTATTCAGATATCGGACTTGTAGCCTCAGCTGGACGCAGCAATGCAGGGTACAGACGCTATGATCAGACAAGTTTGCAAAAACTAATCTTTATTCGTCGTGCGCGAGAATTTGGGTTTTCAATTGAAGAATGCCGGGAACTTTTAGGACTTTATTCTGACAACGCCCGGTCCAGCGCTGATGTAAAGAAAATTGCGTGCCACCGATTGGAAGACATTCGCAAGAAACAGGATGAGCTGCAGTGTCTATATAATGAACTCTCTCATTTGGTTCAAAACTGCAGCGGTGATGATCGACCCGACTGTCCGATTATCGCGAATTTAGCAGATGTAAAATAGCCTTAGACTGAGCAAGTGAAATTTTTCTGTTGACCTCATCATAGGTCACTTGTACTCACTCTTCACTCTTTGTTGAAAAGAGACGTGGGCGACAGGCCGCAAGGTGTGGCAGGGGACTGTAACTCCCTCGCGGAGACGCACGCCTGGTTCGATTCCAGGGTCGCCCACCACTTAGTCTCCTCAAAACCGCAGGTAAGGCACAGTTTTTGGAAATTGCTGAACTTTCAGATGGTTAGCTGGGGTAAAGCACCCTAAGGTCTCACAATTAGTCTCTGTTTGGCGCGTTTTCTGGGCGTATACGGCAA
>JAQWKM010000193.1 GCA_029247845.1 Paracoccaceae bacterium
TTTTTTGAAGATCTCTTTTTTGACGTCCATATCCTCAAAAGCCGCCTCGACAACCAGATCAACTTGGTCGAGAGCTTCCATGTCCAAAGCCAGCTGTAAAAGCGACTGTGTTTTTGACAAGTTTTCAGCTTGTAGTTTTCCCCGCTTCACGGCGCCTTGTAAATTCTGCTCGATCTTTGCTAAGCCTTTGTTGAAATTCTCTTGCACGCTTTCGATTAGCGTGACGCTAAAACCTGCCAACAAACAGCCGGTTGCAATCCCCGACCCCATCGTGCCAGCACCGATAATGCCGATATGTTCAACTTGGCGTGGGACTATTTTAGATTCTGGAACACTACTGACAGCACGCTCACCAAAAAATGCGTGGATCAAACCTGCGCGTTGCGGCGTCTCCATACATTCTTCAAACGCCTGTCTTTCGACGCGTAACCCTTCTGCGATAGGAAGTGAGCAGGCGCGTACGGCTTGGACGCATTTGTGAGGTGAAAAAAGATGTGGGTGGGTTTTTAGGAGCCTTGCCTCTACCTCATCTAGGTGAGCATGATTAGATTTTGCTATAATCTGGTCTGTACGGCGGGCTTCAAGTTTTCCTATCAGAACTTCCTGAGCTGCTTGCAGTGCGACATCTCGGGGTTGGCCGTCATACAGCCTATCAATCAAACCCATCTCAAGCGCTTCTTGGGCATGAATATGACGACCCGATAGGATCATCTCCAGCGCTGCAGGAATGCCGCAGAGCCGGGGTGTGCGCTGCGTTCCACCCGCCCCGGGCAACAAACCGAGATGAATTTCAGGCAGACCAACTTTTAGTCCTTTTATCCCGACGCGGGCATGAGCGCCCAATGCAATCTCTAAGCCCCCTCCAAGCGCAGTGCCGTGCAAGACGGAAATCACAGGGATTTCGACCTGTTCGATTTCATTTACTAGATCGGGTAGAAATGGTGCCAGAGGCTGTTTGCCGAATTCCTTAATATCTGCGCCGGCAACGAAAGTGCGTCCAGCGCCATAAATAGCAATCACGCCAATGTCATTTTGCGAACTTGCCCAAATAAGCGCTTTTTGAACCCCGTCTCTGAGAGTTTGTGACGCAGCATTCACAGGAGGGTTATCAAGACAAATTAACGCAGTTTTATGGTTAATCTCGACCAAAACGGCTTTATTGATATTTCGCATTCTCGTCCCAGTGCTTCAAAGATATGACCCCACACTGTGAATCTATGTGAGTAAAGATTTGACGTCAATTATTGCGACAGTTTCATGTTGTTAAGGAACGTTACAAAAAGATGCGGTTTATCCTGTTTGATCGTCAACTGGTGTGATGTCAAAACCAACCCGCGTCTTTTCGATCTCATCGCTAATCCTCCAGTTTAAACCGCCTATTAAGTCATCAAAAATATGCTGGCACATCAATGCCAGATCCAAGGGTTTGGATGCGCTAAACACCATTTCAAAGCTGCTATCCAGCACATTGATTATCAGGTGATCTCCAGTGCGATCACAGGAAAACGCAAAATTGACAAATTGTTTTGTTTTGGATTGATCGTCTGCCTGAAGCAAAAGTCCGAGCCCAAAAAGAAACTTTCCTTCAGGATAATGCATAACGGCACTCTCAAGGTCTTCGCTGGGAATATATCCTTTTGTACTATCGACCCTAAGATAAATAAGATGTTGTCCCGCGCCACTTTTCTTGCCAGTGTCGCTCGGAAGGTCCAGATAGTGTTGCAACGCTGATGCAATCTGCTTTGAAATACTAAAATTATCAGAAATAAAAGATTTATTTTCAATGACCTGAGTTGTGTATGCTTGTTTTAATTCTTCGTAAAGTGCCATGCTAATCTCCTCTGCATAATAAGACCGTAAATATATGGTATCCGTCTGATCTTAAAATCGTTATCCCAAGCTGCTCTAAATGGCTATGAATTTTAGAATTTGGAATCCAGATCACGCTACCAAGATTAATTATCTGTACGCCAGTCTTTGTTGAGCACAGTTTTAAAATAAATCACAGGTCTTCGATCTGGTTTGTGAAATGAAACCAATTTTGCGCTTGTCAATTGACGCCTCTCGTATGAGGGTTTGACAGAACTTACGAAACCAAACGTGGTCTGCTTATGATGTCTGGATTATTGGTTGTCTCTGTTGAAAAGGAACAGGCTAAATGAAAATAGCTGTTGTTGGCGCGGGTGCTATGGGGTCAGTTTATGCCGCAAAATTTGCGACATCAGGGCATCAGGTTTTGGCCGTTGATCCATGGCAAGACCATGTTGAAGCAATAAACAGCGCAGGTCTAAAAATCCAAGGTCCGGACGGCGAGGCTACCGTGCTTGGCATCAAAGCGACCACAGATGTCAAAGACTGTGGACACTGCGATCTCTTTGTGATTGCGACCAAAGCATCAGCGGTTGGCGCGGCCGCGCGTGCAATCAAACCATATGTTGACTTAAATACTGTCGTTTTAACCATTCAAAATGGATTGGGTGCAGGTGATCGGATCGCAACCCATCTTGCAACCGCTAACGTTCTGTTAGGTGTTGCTGATGGTTTCGGGGCCTCAATGAAGGGACCCGGCCATGTGCACCATAATGCTATGAAGCTGATCCGCCTTGGTGAAATGTCTGGTGGTCGAAGCGATCGGCTCGAGGAGTTGGAAGGCATTTGGCAAGGTGCAGGATTCAATGCTCGCGCGTTTGAGGACATACATCAACTTATATGGGAAAAACTACTCTGCAACGTGACGCTTTCGGCGCCTTGCAGTGTCTTTGAGTGCAATGTCGGAGAGCTGCGCAGTAGTGATGAGCATTGGTTGATTGCCCTTGGCTGCATGCAAGAGGCTTATAAATGTGGACTGGCCCAAGGGATTGCATTTTCGTTTGATGATCCCCAAAGTTATGTCACAGCTTTTGCTGATATGATGCCAGCCGCCAATCCCTCCATGCGACTTGATCATTTTTCAAAACGCGAGTCTGAGATTGATTTTATAAACGGTGCTATCCCGGCTCTTGGCCAGCGCCATAATATTGCGACACCATATAACCAAACACTCTCAGCCATCGTGCGCAATATTGAAAATCAATTTGAAAGGCACAAGACATGAAGGTGGCAAGCTGTATATTTAAGGGACAGCCAATCTATGGCTTGATTAAGGATGCTGGGTTTTACCCAGTACTTTCTAGTTTCGCGTCACACTTTCCGCATTTACGCGATGTGCTTGAGGCGGATGCGATGGCTGATTTGGACCAAAACTGTGCCAATGCTCCCGTTGCGCTAAGCGATATTGTCATCCTGCCGCCCATTCCAAACCCGCGCAAAATTATTTGTGTCGGTTTGAATTATAAAAAACCCTACCCGGTCCCCGGAGCAGAGCTGAAGTCGGATAATATTGTTCTGTTCGGGCGCAATATTGATACGTTTGTCGGGCATGAAAGCGCACTTAAAATGCCATCTGGCGACGCAGGAGACAGCTATGATTTTGAGGGAGAGATTGCTGCTGTTATTGGAACACACTGCCGCAACATTACTGCTGATCAGGCCTTGGCGCATGTCGCAGGCTATGCCTGTATGAACGAAGGGTCGGTGCGTGCTTGGCAAAAGCATAGCGTATATGCTGGCAAGAATTTTGTAGCCTCAGGTGGGTGGGGACCTTGGTTGGTCACAGCAGATGAGGCTGGCTCTGTATCAAATATGAAACTTGTAGCGCGGGTCAATGGAAAAGAGATGCAGTCCAGTACAGGCGCGCAGATGATCCATTCGTTAGACAAAGTAATTTCTTACATATCTGAGATCATGCCACTTGATCCGGGTGACGTGATTGCAACCGGCTCGCCAGATGGAACCGGAGGCAGTCGTAACCCAACAGCCTTTCTAGTGCCTAGTGACCAAGTTGAGGTCGAAATTTCGGGCATTGGAACCCTCAGAAACACGGTTGAGGCTAGTCAATCGTGATTAATCCGCTTTCCTGACCGTCATCAGCGCAAAGGCCTGAACAAGAGCTACTTCCTTGAGGTAATCAAATCTTCCAGAGGCGCCTGAATGTCCGGCCCCCATGTTTGTCTTAAGTAATAACGGATTATCATTAGTCTTCATCGCGCGGAGCTTAGCGACCCATTTTGCCGGTTCCCAATAAGTCACCCGCGGATCGGTGAGCCCTGCAAGTGCGAATATGGGCGGGTAGGCCTGAGCTGAGACATTGTCATATGGTGAATAGCTTGAGATTAGGTCATAAGCCGCTTTATCCTTGATAGGATTTCCCCATTCGGGCCATTCCGGTGGAGTTAAGGGAAGCGTCTCATCAAGGATAGTTGCCAAAACATCCACAAAGGGGACCTGTGCGATGATACCTGCAAATTTTTCAGGCGCTATATTGGCAATTGCACCCATTAGCATGCCGCCCGCAGATCCGCCTTGTGCTATAATTTTGTCGTATCGGGTAAAATCCTGCACCACCAAATGATCGGCAACGGCGATAAAGTCTTTAAATGTATTGGTCTTTAGGTCTCGCCGCCCCTCTTTATACCAGCGAAAGCCTTTTTCTTTGCCACCGCGCACATGGGCAATGGCATAGACAAATCCACGATTTACGAGCGAGAGCGCATTGGAATTAAACCCAGATGGCATCGACATACCGTAAGAGCCGTAGCCATAAAGAAGGCAGGGTGCAGATCCATCCAAAACCGTGTGTTTATGATAGACGAGCGAAATAGGTATTGCTTCACCATCATGAGCGGGAGAAAATATCCTCCTTGTTACATAATCCCCTGCATTGTGGCCCGAGGGGATTTCCTGCTCTTTGCGCAATTCGCGATGTTGAGAACTTATGTCGTAATCAAACACCTGACTGGGTGTTGTCATGGATGAATAGTAAAACCTAATGAGCGATGTATCAAATTCGAAACCGGCACGAAGGCCAAGGGAGTAGGCCTCCTCATCAAAACCCACCGCATGTTCGCTACCCTCTGATAGGTTATGTATAACGATCCGCGGTAGCCCGTCTTCGCGTTCCAATCTGATTATATAGTTTTTTAGAACAAACATATCATGAATAAGGCGACCTTTTTTATGAGGAATTAGCTCTTTCCAATTGTCTCTGCTGGGTGCCTTTTTAGGGGTGGTTACAATCGAAAAATCTTCGCTACCCTGCGCATTGGTAAGTATATAAAATGTATCTGCATATTCTTCGACAAAATACTCGATCTCATTTTCGCGCTGTGCGATGATGCTCGGGTTAGCAAGCGGCTCATCTGCGGCCATCATCCAAACTTCGGATGTCTGATGCGAGCCAATGGCAATCAAAATTGTTCGCCCAGACAGGGTTTTGCCCACAGATACGAAAAACCCCGGATCGCTTTCCTCAAAAATCAAAACATCTTCGCTCGGTTCGGTGTCAATTTTATGCCGAAAGACTTTTGAAGGCCTGTGGTTGTCATCCAGCCTGACATAAAAGCCATATTGACCATCCGCGCTGAAGATAAAACCTCCACTGGTGTCTTGGATCCTATAATCGCGGTCCTTGCGCGTTTTGGTGTCACGCAGGGTGATTGCGAAGTATTCTGAGCCGTTATTGTCGCTGGACCAGTAGAAAAGCATGTGATCCGGCGAATGTCCTGCTCCCCCGATTCTAAAGTAAGATTGTCCTTTTGCCTCTTTATCTCCGTTTAGTAGCGTGACCTCATCCCCACCTGAGCGGGACTGACGGATAAAATGCGGATATTGACCATCTGTGATAAACTTCGTTCCATATAGATAGGGCCCATCCGGAAACGGTACTGAATTATCGTCTTCCTTTATGCGCCCCCGCATTTCAGAGTAGAGCGTTTCCTGAAGTGACTTTGTTTGGGACATAACGCTATCCTGATAGGCGTTTTCTGCGTCCAGATATGCCCGAATATCAGGTTCTAGAACGTCAGGATTTTGCATAACCTCCTGCCATGAAGCTGAACGGAGCCATGCGTAATTATCGATGCGCTGGATGCCATGCTCATGGAAAACGTCTGGTTTTTTATTGGCTTGCAGAGGTGAAATTTGTGTCATTTTTTAAATTTAACTTTCCTGAAAGGTATAGGACAAAAATCATTTTTCACTGTAAATTTCAGCGTTTCATTTGAAGAAAAATCATAACTAAGCAATAGTTGTAAAGTTAAATATCACAATGTGACTTGTGGTGGTTTGAAGGTTTGGACAATGTCAGTCAATAAATGTAATTGCTTGGTATGCCAGCGCCTTTCAAAATAGGAGATCTCTTTCATGTCTGAATATGATCCATCGTGGCAATTCACCCGCGCCATTACCCGCAGACCGGCACCGTCTGTTACGGCAGGTTTGCGCGTGGTGGATACTGGAGCTCCAGATTTTGATTTGATGCTGCAGCATCATGCGGAGTATGTTGAGGCGCTGCGTCAGGCAGGGGCTCAGATTATTGAACTTGATCCGCTAGACGATTTCCCGGATGGATTATTTGTCGAAGACACAGCGCTCTGTTTGCTCGAGGGCGTTGTCCTTATGCGCCCGGGCGCTCCAACACGACTAGGCGAGGTTGCCCAGATTGAGCCTGTTTTACAGGACTTGTTTGAAAATTTTGCACGTATTGACGGTCCTGGCACGATCGAAGCTGGCGATATTTTGACAACCTCGCGTGAGGTGCTCGTTGGTCAATCTCTGCGCACCAATTCTGATGGGATTGCAGCGCTGGCCAGTATCCTAAGCGACTGGGGCCGAGTGTTGCGTGAAGTGAATGTCCCAGAAGGAGTCCTACACTTCAAAACAGATTGTTCTTTGCTGGATAGCACGACAATCCTGTCAACTGAGCGTCTGGCGAAAAGTGGCGTATTTTCCGACTATAATGTAATTTTTACCGCAGAGGGCGAGGAGGCAGCAGCCAACGCCATTCGCTATAATAATTTTGTTTTGATGTCTGCAGGATTTCCCAAGACAGCACAACACCTAAGAGAGGCAGGATATCAGGTCAAAGAACTTGGCAATTCCGAATGCGCCAAGCTTGATGGCGGCATGTCTTGCCTTTCTCTTCGGTTTTAAAAGCTCTTAAGAGGGTTTCGCTATTTGCTTTTGACGACGCCATCCTCTTCTGAGGAGACCAATGCACCATTTTGCCATTTTCCGGCAGCCTTTTTGCCACTGGCAAATTTAATAGCACCTTCGCCTTGACGTTTTCCCTTGAAAAAACTGCCCTCATAGACATCACCGTTGGCATATGTTGCTTTGCCCTGGCCAGTTATCTCTCCATTCAACCAAGCACCCTCATAGCGAAACCCGTCGGGGAGTGTTATGGTACCAATGCCGTGGCGGTGGCTTTTTTTGTATTCGCCTACATAGACCACTCCATCGGCGAATGTTGCTTTCCCTTTTCCATGGCGCATACCGTCTTGCCAATCCCCTTCATAGACGTAACCATCACTGTATTTCATAATGCCAAAACCATGATTACGTGCGTTTTTAAATCCGCCTTCATAGCTTATACCATTGGGATAAAGTGCAATTCCATTGCCTTCAATAACTCCCTTTTGCCAATCCCCTTCATAACTTGATCCATCGGGATAAGTAATCTTTCCTTGGGCATCAGCAACACCATTCGTGAAGTTTCCTATATATTTCGAACCTTTTGGGTAGGTGACTTCTCCGGCGCCTTCAATTTGGCCCTTTTCCCAATTGCCTGAATATTTATAGCCATCATGCCCGGTAAAAATGCCTTGCCCTTGTCTCTGGTCACTGTCGAAATTGCCTTCGTAGATATCTCCGTTGGCATATATGACCCGTCCTGCACCCTGTCGCTGACCGTTTACTAGCATGCCAGCATACGTATCCCCACTTGGTTGGATCAGCATGCCTTGACCGTTTATCTGTCCATTTACCCAGTTACCTTCAAAAATAGCACCATCTGGCATTCTGAGGCTTCCCTGCCCTTGCCGACTGCCTTTTTCAATCCATCCTTCATAAACTGCACCGTCTGGATATGTAACGGTTGCATTGCCTTGCTTAACGCCATCTTCCCAATCGCCGTCATAACTATAACCGTCCGAGGTCGTCATCAGACCGCGCCCATGATGCATTGCCTGACGAAATCCACCTTCATAGCGGGCGCCGTTTGCATAAAGTGCAACACCTTGTCCGTGGATTTTTGCGTCAAGCCAACTGCCTTCGAAGGTACCACCATCGGCAAAAGTGATTTTGCCTAAACCTTCTGGTTTACCTTTGGCAAAACTGCCTTCATAAACAGAGCCGTTGGGAAAGATCGCTAAGCCCTGCCCTTTGATCTCTCCATCTTCCCAGTTGCCTGTATACTCATACCCATTTGGGAGACGATAGGTTCCTTTGCCATGCTGTAGCCCATCGCGGAACGTGCCTTCGTAGACCCCACCATCATCGTATTGTTTCATGACGATGCCTACACTTTGTCCAAAAGCTGGGGTCGTGATAAGCGATTGAAAAGCCAGCACAGAGAAGATCAGTAGTTTTTTCATTGATTTTTTCCTCAGGCCCTTAGTGGACAAACGAAAGTTAAATCAGCGGAAGGCATCTTACAATTCAAAAAAGTAGGAAATTTGCTAGTTATCATCGCAAAACGCGAATTATCGCTTCAGGATCATTTCAAAAATTTATTATTTGTGTGTAATTTTCTAAATTTGACAACCTTGTGCGGCGCAGACAAAGTCAACTAAAACGATTAAGAGGAAATATTTTTTATGCCCGTTACTTCCTTTTCTCTTCACCAGAATAAAAAAGTGAAACGGAATGATTATGTTTTCTTATGAAAAAAAACCAGGCAGAGGAATAATTTTTATATTGGCGAGTGTTGTTTTAGGTTTAATGGCTGGCTTGCTGATAAAAAAAACGGCTGTAGATACTAATTTGGTCACCACGCTCTTTTATAGATTTGTTTTTTCAGTGCCACTACTTTTGTTATTTTCTATTATCGCAAGGGGAAAGAAAGCATTTAAGATTTCGCAGAAAAAAACAATGGCGACAAGAATAGTTTTTGGATTTTTGGGAATGGTTTTTTGGGTTTTGGCAATACGCAATTTACCGCTTGGGCTGGCAGCTGCGTTGTTTCAGAGTTCTGTTATCTTTGTCACAATGCTATCGCCAATTTTACTCCAGGAAACCGTTGGTATTTACCGTTGGTCATCAGTTCTATTAGGCCTTGCGGGCATCTTTTTATTGACTGATCCTTTTTCTGAGTCTGTTTCATTTGAGATAACATACGGATTCTTGGCCGCATTATCTGGTGCTCTTTTATCCATTTCTTTAAGGCGTTTGGGAAAAGCCGATCATTCTTTAAGTGTTGCGCTGATATACAATGCTTCAGCGGCTTTAGTCATTATATTGTTCGTAATAATTAGCCCTGCATCATATTTTGTTGGGAATGTTATTGTTTTAAGGGATCTTATTTTTTTAGGTTTAATAACCTCTTTTTCACAAATATTCTTTACTGGAGCTTATCATTACGTAGATGCAATTATCGTAACATCATTGCGTTATCTTCAGGTTCCTTTAGCTGGCATGCTAGCGTTTATATTGTTTGAAGAGCTTATGACAATGCAAGAAATTCTAGGCGCTTCTATAGTTATTGTCAGTTGCTTTATAATTGGCTGGAGAGAGATCCAGTACAAAGTAAATTAAAATGACCCAGCGTTTTTAAGAATTTTTTAATCCATAAAAATTATTTGTAAGAGTGGATAAGAGAATAGTTAATTTTTTTGAAATGTTTGCATTTAAAGTAGTAAGACCCAAAAAATTAAACTTTTTGATGCGTTTTTATAAGTGTAATTTGAAAATCTAGATTGGTTGTATGGGATCAGAGTTGGCAGTGTACTATTTTTGAGCCCTCCATTTGTGTTGATTGGCAAGAGAGTTGGAGGATGGGAGAAAAATCGTTGCTTTACAAAGTATTTTCGAGCTGCATGATAAGACTTTATTTAAAAGTGGTGGCTTTTATTACCTTTAATTTTTAAAAATTGTTAATATTGTATTCAGTAATGCTTTAACCTTCACTTTTTCATGAATAGACAGCAAAGAAATTTATATGCAAAATTATTCACTTTTTTCATTAGCTAGAAATGCTCTCACAGGACATAAAAATTGGCAGAAGGCTTGGCGTAGCGCACCTCTAAAAGAGGCATATGAGGTAATTATAATAGGTGCTGGAGGCCATGGGTTAGCTACGGCATACTACTTAGCTAAAGAATTTGGGATCACGAATGTGGCTGTTTTGGAGCGTGGTTGGCTAGGGGGTGGAAATGTTGCCCGCAACACGGTAACCGTTCGTTCCAATTATCTTCGAGATCAGTCGATTCCATTTTACGTTAAATCTGTAAGTCTTTATGAAGGTTTAACTAAAGATTTAAACTTTAATATGATGCACTCAAAACGCACAATGGTGGACGTTGTTCTTAATTACCCAAAGATGCGAGACTTGAGACGTCGACAATTAACTATGGACATCTATGGCTCAACTTACGAACAAATTACTGTCGATGAGGTCCGCAACATTATTCCTGCTTTAACTGGAGGGGGGCCACAGTCAAGATTACCGATAATTGGTGGGATGGTTCATAAAGATGCAGGTGTTAATAGGCATGATGCTGTGGCTTGGGGGTATGCAAGGGCTGCAGATGCCTTAGGCGTGGAAATGCATCAACAAACAGCTGTTACTGCTTTGTTAAGAGCTGAGAACGGTGACATTCAAGGCGTCGAAACGGTGAAGGGAACCGTTAAGGCAAAAAAAGTAATAGTGGCTGTATCTGGACATACGACATCACTTACTGAAACCGCAGGGTTAAGGCTGCCTTTACGCACGATGAATTTGACAGCCTTTGTATCGGAGCCAATTAAACCAATTGTCGATGTGATCGTAAATTGTTCTGATTTGGGGTTTTACTTTAGTCAATCAGATAAAGGTGAATTGGTTATTGGTGGCGCGCCAGATTCTGGGCAAAGTTTCAGAAGAGATATCAAACAACATGTATTTGAGGATACTGTGGGAGCGATGTTAGAGTTATTTCCGTCGTTTAAGAAGTTAAAACTTTTAAGGCAATGGGGAGGTCATTTAGATATAGCTCCAGATGCCTCACCGATAATGGATGAAACCAGTGTATCTGGATTATATGTTACAGCTGGCTGGTGGGGTGGGTACAAGGCTATTCCTGCTGGAGGTTTAACGATGGCTCACCACGTAGCCACGAATTCACCGCATCCATTAATGCAGGCGTTTTCATTGAATCGCTTTAAGAACTTAGATTATATTCTAGAAACGGGCACCACGACTGCTCGATAAGGGGTTGCATTATGTTATTGATAAATTGTCCATTTTGTAAACATCGCAACGAAACTGAATTTGTTTATGGGGGCCCTGTTGGCGCAAATAGACCAGATCTTAACTCCGCTTCAGATGAAGAGTGGGTTGATTTTTTAACAATGGTTCCAAATCCTATTGGCCCTGTTAATGAAAGATGGTGGCACGCTCTAGGTTGTGGTGAGTGGTTTATAATTTGTCGCGATACGGTTACTCACGAAATTTTGGAGACACCTATTGAAAAAGTATAATCGTTTGAAATTGGGTGGTAGAATAGATCGCTCAAAAAGATTAAGTTTTGTCTTTAACGGAAAAATTTATTACGGATTTGAGGGTGATACTTTGGCGTCGGCCATGCTTGCAAATGGTCTGAAAGTAATTGCCCGAAGTTTCAAGTATCATAGACCCAGGGGTATTATTGGATCTGGTGTAGAGGACCCCGCTTCATTGGTAGAGCTGTTGGACGAGGAAGCATCAGGCAACAACTTAAGTACCAACGTAAAATTAAAAGAAGGGTTAAGGGCTAAATCAATTAATTGCTGGCCAAGTGTAGATTTTGATCTTGGCGCAATTACGCAGTACTTTGAAAAATTTATCCCTGCAGGATTTTATTACAAAACTTT
>JAQWKM010000198.1 GCA_029247845.1 Paracoccaceae bacterium
CATACCTTGAGTGGCATGACAGGCACGCGACCATTCACCTATCTGCGCATAAGTACCCCCAATTATTGCGTCGTATTCACCCGTCAATATTTCATGAGTTGTCTTTGGTGGGGGGACTTCATCATCATAGGATCCTCCACCCCCCCCCCAAGCAGGCAAGTACAAAGCGTTAACCTGCCATGCCTCCAGCCCCAAATCAGCGAAGCTTTCGTTACTAGCAGCCTCATAGAATACCTCGATGGTAGTTTTAGTTACGGCACGATGATGACCATGTTGACCAGGCACATCGAGGAAAGTTGGGACCAAAATATCTGGCTTAAACAACCGTACCATTTTAACCATTTGGCGCAGCGTGTGCTGAGTACCCCACTTTTCAAAAGTTTGTTCCGCAGACTTAGAAAATCCAAAATCGCAAATAGGGTCATTAGGAGTTTCGGCTAGCCAACCAATATCCACCCTTAGCGACTTCATGGCCTCAAACAGTTCTTCGGTTCGAAGAAACCCAAGTGCATCGCCTCTTTCTGGCCCAAGCGCGTTCTGACCACCTTGACCACGTACTGCGTTCACATAAACGACATGCATGCCGTCTCCAAGTGAAAGACGTGCAAGCATACGAGATGTTTCATCGTCGGGATGCGCTCCCGTCTGCATGAAAATCAAGGTGGATTGTAAAGATTTCAACCATCCATACAATTGACGCATTGGTTGGCGCTGTTCTTGTCTTATGATGAAATCTTTTTTCATCTATCTTTTACCCTTTTTTGGGTCCGGCTTAGCTTAATACTGTACGATGACCTTGCCTCCGGAAAGATATTTATTGATACTTCCACGGGACGGCTTTGGCTATCAAGATAGCTGCGTGTCATTTCAAGGCCAAGTGATCCTTCAGGCAGTGTCATTTTCTTGCAAATCGAATCTGGAATTATAATTGGCCTTATTTTTTGTTGGATTTCACTTACTGCAATCCCATATTCTTCTTCAATAAGATCGCATATAAACCCTGGGTAACCTGCAATGCGTGGAGCAATAGAAGAAAACTTGAGCTCGACATAAACGTTACCCCAAACCATCATTTCTCCTGTATTACGATCGTTTCGATGCTGCGCTATATGAAGCCATTGTGAGCCAGGTGTTGCACCCAACTTAGCTGCTAATTCTTTGTTACAAACTACTTCATCTTGGCTAGTTACAATTCGTTCGGCACCACGACCGTAGAGCAGATCATCTACAGGTCGTGTCGTATAGCGATAGTCAGTAAAAGGTTTACTTGCCAAAACCATGGTTCCATCGCCTTGGCGACGTGAAATAAGACCAAGAGCCTCTATATTTTCAAGGGCGCGACGCACAGTGGGGCGGCTTACCCCAAATTTAAATGCAAGTTGTTTCTCACTTGGCAGATATCGGCCGACCGGATATGAACCGGAGCCGATTTCTTTTATCAATTGGTTTGAGAGCGTTGCGTGGCGGCTTTCCAATTCAAATAATCCTGGTCATTCGTGATATTATCAAATTGCCTAGAGGATCGTTCACCAAAGCAAAATTTTCGTCTGGCCCCCTTTCCCGTTTTCCTTTGACAATTAAATGATCATACTCATAGGTTAGTACATTAGTAAAGGTTATTACCTATGCATGATGGAGAAGGTTATTACCTGTAAATAAAGAAAACTCTTAAGGAGGTACATAAGATGAAATGGTTAAAATCGGCTTTTACATTGGTCGTTAGCGGAACTTCGCTCTTGTGGAGCGGTTTAGTTCATGCAGTAGAAATCGAGTACTGGCAGTACACTTATGCCAGCCGTGTGGAAGCTGTAGACAAGCTAATTCAAAATTTCGAAGCAGCCAATCCTGACATTACAGTCAAGCATACTCATTTTCCTTATGCTGATTATCGTAAGAAAGTGGCTATTGCGGTCTCTGCGGGCGATGGGCCAGATGTAGTTCAACTCTATTATGGATGGCTTAATGATTATCGCGATGGTGGGTTAATCCAGCCTCTTTCAAGCTCCGCTTTTCCACATGCCAATATTGAAAAAGATTTTTTCCCTATGGTCGGAACTATGAAAGTAAATGGTGAGTACTGGGGATTACCAACCGCAGTGCGCTCACTTGCACTTTTTTGGAACAAAGACATGTTTAGCGAAGCTGGACTTTCGGGTCCACCTGAAACACTTGACGAGTTTGTAGATTACGCAAAGAAGCTTACTAAAACGGATGCAAATGGTAATTATCTGAGCGTTGGTTTCGCTGTTGATACCGATGGCCAAGACCATCATTGGTGGCGCGAGGTTTTAATCAGACTCTATGGCGGGGCTCCTTATTCAGATGACGGTAAGACTGTCACGTATACTTCTGAAGCTGGTGCCCAAGCCCTGAAATTTCTCACTGATTTTGAAACTACTCATAAGGTTGGTTCCAACGGTTTTATGAACCGCGGTCAGGATGCCTTTGCTGCAGGAAAAGCGGGAATGGTTCTCGATGGTTCTTTCCGTATTTCTAAATTCGTTAAGCAGGAGGGCCTTAATTTTGCAATTTCAGAACTTCCTGGACATAATGGAAAGCGTTATAATTTCTCGTCTTATTGGGTGAATGGCATCACCTCTAAAGCTGCAGATGAAAAGAAGGAAGCAGCAGAGAAATTTCTTCAGTACCTGACATCGGACGAGGCGATGCAGCTCTGGCTCGATACGGTGGGCGAGTTACCAGCCAAGCCAGCCGTTGCTCTTGTGGACGCTAATAAAGACCATCCCCTCTACGGACCTTTCATACGTGGTCTTAGCTATGCCAATGCAACAGCTTTTGTATCCGAAAAACCACAGCGACAATCTCTTATTGATGCATATGACATGGTCGTACTTCAAGGCGTCGACCCCGCTTCTGCACTCGCCAAAGTTGCAAAAAGTGAGCAGGAAGTATTTAACGAGTTTTTTGAATAATAAATTCACTCAATATATATCAATGCAGATGGCGGCTAATGGTTGCCATCTGACCAAATTAACTTATTTGGACCTTGCCTAACTTATGACAAATTTTTGGAGCAAACTTTCAATCAAGCAAAAGCTCGCAATAACTGCTTGGTTTTTTTTAGCAGTTCCATTGGTATTCTATGTTACAATTCGTTTTTATCCAACTTTTGAGGCGTTTTACGTTTCGACTTTAAAATGGAACCTTCTAGGCGTCAAAAAGGCTATTGGTCTAAAAAATTACGTAAAGATATTTGCTGATGAAGACTTCTGGTTAGTTCTTTGGAATACTACAAAATACGCTCTCGTGGGCGTACCCATCAGCATGATTATTGCCTTCGTGATAGCCTACTGGCTTAATGAAATAAAGTTTGGCCATAATCTTATAAGGGCGATGTATTTCATTCCGTTTCTTACAACAGCAGTGGCCATGGCGTGGGTTTGGCGATGGTTTTACCAGCCGTTACCTATTGGATATTTCAATATTCTTCTTTCTTGGATAGGCATTCCACAACAACCATTTCTTAAGTCGGTAACACAAGGACTATATTCAATCATGGCGCCTGCTGTTTGGGCTGGCCTAGGTTTTCAGATTGTGATTTTTATAGCAGGCATACGGGCTATTCCACGAAGTTATTTTGAAGCAGCAGAGATCGACGGTGCGGGACGTTGGCAAATTCTTCGTGAAATCACACTACCAGCGATGAAACCAACTATCATTTTTTTAACAGTTATTTCGACTATTGGTTTTCTGCGCATTTTTGATCAGGTCTATACCATGACTGCTGATAGTGCTGGCGGACCACTAAATTCGACTAAGCCACTGGTTTTAATGATATACGAATTTGCTTTTGATGAATTCAAAATTGGACGGGCTTCTGCGTTGACAGTAATACTTTTCCTGATCCTGCTAATGGTCAGTCTTATGCAACTTTGGCTGATGCGAAAACATAAATGAATGATTTTAACGCCACCATGGCTCGGCTAGAGCGCGCTCAACCCGGCAAGGTCATATTATGGACTCTGCTGTTCATCGGTGGCGTGATTATGATCACACCTATTATTTTCATGGTTTCGACATCATTCAAAACGGGGCAGGAAGTTTACGAGTTAAGCATCATTCCCCAAAAACCAACTTTGGAAAATTATATTTTCATTTTGCAAGAATCAAAATTCATGCGCTGGATGCTCAACTCTTTATGGGTAGCCACTTTCAGTACCGCATCAGTGCTCTTTTTTGACTCGTTAGTTGGTTATACGTTGGCGAAATTTGATTTTCGCGGCCGGCAAATAGTCTTTGTGGCAATTCTCAGCACCCTTATGATACCAACTGAAATGTTAATAATTCCCTGGTATATGATGTCGCGTAGTTTTGGCTGGATTGATACATATTGGGGAATTGCCTTCCCTGGCTTGATGACTGGCTTTGGTACGTTCCTGATGCGACAATTCTTCATGAACCTTCCTGACGAACTTATTGAGGCAGCAAGAATAGATGGTTGGTCTGAGTTTGCGATATGGTCCCGGATCGCTATGCCACTTGTAATTCCAGCCCTGTCAGCACTTGCAATATTCCATTTTCTGGGTAATTGGACAGCCTTTCTATGGCCGTTGATCGTCATTAATGATCTAGATCTTTATACGATTCCAGTTGGAATCGCCTCTTTTAACGGTGAATTTCAGATGGATTGGGAAGTGGTTATGACGGCCTCATGTCTCGCTACTCTCCCAACACTTTTGGTATTTCTGGTACTCCAAAAATTCATCATTCGCGGGATCATGCTCGCTGGTCTTAAGGGATGATTTAAGATGGATTCAGATTACGAAACATTCCCTGCGTCAGTTTATGCGAAAAGTGTATTGGCGCCAGACCTCGAAATTTACAAGCAACACTTCTCAGGGCCTCTTCATAAAATTAACCTAGCGCATGCAGTCATGCTTGCAGAACAAGAATTAATAGGGCCCAAAGATGCGGCCAATATTCTTGAAGCCTTGATCAGAATTGATCGGCGCCGTTCTTGGGCAGATCAGAAATTTGACGGAAGTTTTGAAGATCTATTTTTCCTGATTGAGCGGGAACTCGGCCAAGAGCTGGGAGAAGAAACCGCAGGCAAGCTACATACAGGCAGATCACGAAACGACATGGAGCATACCATGTTCAGGATGCAGCTTCGGAGAAGATTGCTAGGCCTTCTGGATAATTATGCACAGATGGCAGACCGTATTTTGGCTCGCGCCGAAAATGGTATAGAAGAGACTGTGCTTCTTTATACCCACGGCCAGCCTGCACAGGTTTCCGTGCTAGGGCATTATCTTGGCGCAGCGATTGAATTTATATTGCGGGACATGACTAGAATACTTGCAGCCTTAGAAGAGGTGAACAATTCTCCGATGGGAGCGGCAGCCATAACGACCTCAGGCTTTAACCTTAATAGAGACCGAGTGGCCGAGCTGCTTGGGTTCGGTGGAATTGTTGAAAATTCTTATGGTGCCATAGCCAATGTGGACTATATTACGGCTAGTTATAGTTCGATCCGGCTTGGATGCATTCATCTAGGTAGATTGGTGCAAGATCTTATTACTTGGACCGGTTTTGAGGTAGCACAAATTGATGTTGCGGACGGATTTGTGCAAATTTCATCAATCATGCCCCAGAAACGTAATCCGGTACCTCTGGAACATTTGCGACTGAAGTTTTCACTTGCCAGCGGTGGTGCCGAACAGGTTATCCAAACCATGCATAATACGCCATTTGCCGACATGAATGATTCAGAGCGCGAAACTCAGGCAGCCGGTTTCCAAGTTTTTGACCGGCTTGATCACGCTCTTGATTTATTGGGTAGCTTTGTGGAAGCCATGAAAACTAACCAGCCATCAATAAATCGACGCATCCAGAAATCTATGGCCACCATCACTGAACTGGCGGACACTATAGTTCGTACCGAAAAGATGGGTTTCAGAGCAGCACACCACGTGGCCAGCGATCTAGCACGTCAGGCTCTCTTGCGCGATATAGGCTTTGACCAATTGCCGTGGGATCTGTTTGTAACGACCTTTGAAGGTGTAACTGGACGCAAACCTAAAATGGATAGAAAAGAAATGTCACGCGCAACAAGCCCTAAGCACTTTATTGCTGTTCGAGAAATGGCTGGAGGCCCTGGACCAGTAACATTGCGACAGTCATTGAATAGTTATTCTGACCGGCTAAATGATCTAAAAATTAGTTCAGGTGAAATTAAAACTCATATTAAATCAGCTGATGTGCAGCTCAACCAGATGGTGGCCGAAATGATCACAGGGAAAAACAAGAAATGACAGAGGTTACACTAGATGGCGTAAATAAGCTCTTCGGATCAGTGACCGCCGTCAAGGATTTCAACCTTTCAATTGATGATAGCGAATTTGTTGTTTTTGTTGGCCCTTCTGGCTGCGGAAAGTCAACAACCCTGCGGATGCTCGCCGGTCTGGAGGATGTATCTTCTGGATCAATCTTGATTGATGGCCAAATAGTCAACAATGTCCATCCAAAAGATCGCGATATCGCTATGGTTTTTCAGAACTATGCTCTTTATCCACATATGAACGTTTTTGATAATATTTCCTTTGGGCTTCGTGCAAAAAAACTTCCGCGTAACGAAATAGAAACTCGGACATACGAAGCTGCTGAGATACTTGGTCTTAATGAACTACTTAAGCGACGCCCAGGCGAATTGTCAGGTGGCCAAAAGCAGCGAGTTGCAATGGGGCGGGCAATCGTAAGAAAACCCAAGGTATTTTTATTCGATGAGCCCCTCTCTAATCTAGATGCTAAGCTTAGGCATAAGATGCGAGCTGAAATGAAGCTTCTTCACCAGAGGGTTCAGACAACCACTGTTTATGTGACACATGACCAGGTAGAGGCTATGACGCTTGCTGACCGTATTGTGATTATGAATGAAGGGCAGATAGAACAAGTTGGAAGTCCTGCCGAGGTATACAAAAAACCATCCAGTCAATTTGTAGCCAGCTTCATAGGATCGCCAGCGATGAACTTTGCAACAGGCGTTATAAGTCAAACAAACCAGGGAAATTCTCTTGTGACTGAAAATGGTGAGGATATCACTTTAGTTGATTGCGACATCACAGATGCAAGAAAAATCCAGCTTGGTTTCAGGCCAGAACATATGCTGCTATCCGAAAAGACTAAATCGTCGAAAGGGCACGTGTGTGTAAACGCGCGGATTAAAGTCGTCGAACCCATGGGCCATGAAACAGTACTTACTTGCAATGCCGCCTTTGGAGAAATTGTTGGAAAATGTGAAGGCGATAAGCAATTTCAAGTTGGCGAGGATATCCATTTTCAAATTCGTTCAGATCACTTGCACTATTTTGATTTTACTACAGGACTGCGAATTTAAGGAAAAGTTTAATGCCAACCCTCCTTACTATATAGGACTAATCCCTGTTAAATTTAACAGTGATTAATTTTTGATTAATAGGGAAATCAAAATAGCGAGGTATTACAATGCGTTGTTGGTTTTGATGGTGCATCGAGGATGGGTTATGCTCCCTAGAAGTGCATCGTATCTGGGCTAACACTATGATTTCATTACATACAGCATACCGTAGTTCATCTCAATACTGCATATCTTGGTCAGTAATTTGGTCAGCAATAGCTTTGACAGCTTAACTTTGTAGTCACTCTTCTCTTACCGTTACTAATATAGCGAAAGCTAGGTAGTGATACTGGTGTAGTACTACTCTCTCAGCACATACTCTCACTAAGTCTAGTGATAGTAGTTTTACTTAGTGCTTTAATGGTTAAGCAGGGGTAGGCATGGGCAACCCACCCCCACTAAGTATTATATACATGGCCTCTTCCATAGATCAGGAGAAGAGGTTGGAGACTTAGATTCAGAAAGTGTTCAACTGACTAGTCGCCTAACCAATAATCTCCAATTTGAGTTATAACTGTTGTTGATGAAACATCAGCTCCAGCCTCTTCACGAGCTTTTTTAACGTCTTCTCGCAGACCAAATGTTTGCATAAATTCTGGGTTTGGAACATCCATCATGACATAGACAGCAGTTTCATCAGGATTGGTAGCAGCCCAAACAATTTTTGCACCTTCTGATCCAGCATAGTCTTGCATTGTCTTTGCCATGTCCGTCCAAGTTTTAAAGCCTTTGGAGATATTTACGGTTACTAACATACTGGGCATGGTTCTTTCCTTTCAAAAATGTTTTCTCTGGTTGTATGATCAAACTACCGCAGATTTTACAAAAATAAAGATTGTCCTTACGGAAGGAAAGTTTGGCCTTTTCCACTAACCAAACATTTATGGCTCCACATCTCAGCCAACCTATGTGATTAAAATAATTGCAAGACTGGGTATGTCATACTCTTTGAAAAACACGATGGTTTCACTTCATAGGACAGCTAAGAGCTTTTCTAGTAAGTGGGGCATTAAGCAATATAAAAGCTAGGGCTGCTGCGTATAAAGCCTATGATCAAACAGTTGGAGCAGGCAATAGAGCCAGAGTAGGGGCAAATAGCTCACCAATAATCATAAATAACACTTACAACAGCACTAGCTCATTTACATCAAATAATAACTACTACAAAGGCTGTAGAAGGGCAGCAACTTGTGCGATTGTTGGTGTATGTTACTAGTACACCCAAGCATTACACTTTCAAAGGATGACTTAAAAAGATGAGACAACTGAGTGCTGCGATAGTGATGATGGTGAGAACAAGACTTTACAAACCATCATAGAACTATAGGCTGGCAATGTATTAAGAGGAGGAGTGATATGTGCGCACTTACAGGTTTTGGTATTCTAGGTCTGCTGGGTTGGGGTGGATATACTGCTGGCAAAGCAGCTTGGGAAAACCGTTCAACTATAGCTCGTTACGCTTCCAACTTTTACAACCTGCCTGAAACAACTTACCAAGCAGTTAAGGTTAAAGTAGACCGCACTTGATTTGGCTGTCCGTAAGTCAGCACCTGATTTACGGAAAACTTGCTATAAGCTTACATGACCCTAACTGTATCTAAAACCACTCAAAGTCTAGCTACTGCTTTAAAAGACAGTCATCGTACTGAAGGCATTGAAGCTAAAAAGAAGAATGAAGAGCCTCCTGCTAAAACTGCAGCGAAATAAGTTTAACTTATACAGGCCAACAAACTCATCAAACACTAAACTGATCCAGTAGCCCAGCTTCAGCTTCAGCGTCATAGTGTTATGTTTAATGATAACTATACAAGACGAAAGCCTGATACTCTAGTTAGAGTGATGAAGCTTGTAGAAGTGCTAAAGTAATCACCCCGTCTATTATTCGGCGGTGCAGTTTGGGTTTCCATCATACTGGCTCCGCTATAGTTGTAAGTTTCAACCTAGCAACCGCTGCAGAGCCTTACCTTTCAATATGCCTTGTATTTGAGCAGCATGGTTGCTGTGCGTGGCATACTCTGACCTCCCTAGTTTCTCAATCTGTTCATCAAATGTCTCAGCATCAAGCATGGCCTGATATCTGAAGTTGCTCAAGCTCTGCTAAAGATAGATAAGCAAGTAACTAAATAAGGCGTTTTTTCTTTAACCTCTGGCTGCAAAGTTAGTTTAAAATTATCCAAAGAATTTAGTTGTTTTCTTGGCCTAGCTCCCAGCCCCGCGACACTTTGTTTTTCTGCCATTTAGTTCTGTTCCTATTGTTGATTGTTGGTCGTTTAGACACCACCTATCTTGAGCAAGAAGTAGATTCTAAGAGGGATAAAAAGATGGAAATACTTGCGATACTTGCTGTTTGCGTCCTAGCACTCGTACCTGTTGCAGTAGGTTTAAAAGCTGATCGTGCGCCTGTTCGTGTAAAAGTAGAGACAAAAAAGACTAAGAAGTAATGTTTGACGTCAGCGCTTATGGGTCCAAATAGAGTAATTTGATAAGAGAGGGTTTCTGGCTCATCGTAACCACCAAGGAGTGGACATGAGACAGACAACTGGAACCGAGCGCAGGTCGTCCGAGAAGATCGTCAAAGACATCAAGCGTGCGACCCGCAAAGAGTATTCTTCCGAAGAGAAGATCAGGATTGTTCTGGACGGGCTACGCGGCGAGGACAGCATTGCCGAGCTGTGCCGCCGCGAGGGGATATCACAGGGCG
>JAQWKM010000202.1 GCA_029247845.1 Paracoccaceae bacterium
TTTATACTATCGATCCAAGTTGGAAAAATAGTTGTGTCCCATCCTGCGGAATTAAATATTTTGTAGAATATATCTAAAATATTTCTCAGCAGAGTTTCATCTCCCTCTAAGTGTATTGCGTTAGCATCATTATCTTTAAAAATAATTCTAATAGTTTTTTCTAACTGAATAAAATCTATACTTTTTGTCAGCCATTTCTCTGTATTTTGGGGAGATATTTCGACTGGTTTTTGGACTTCCCTCGAACTCACTGCAAAGCGGTGAGCTAGGTCATGTGAACCTTTGTTAAAAGTAATTTGATCAATCTGGTTCACTAATTCATTTTAAAAAATTTTGCTTAAGCGATTTGTAAAATATATTTGCGTTTATTTATCAATTACCAGACTACAGTCCAAGCGAATTCTATCTTCCTCTGGATCAAAATTAGCAGTAAATGTTTTTAATATATAGCTTTTCATTAGCTGCTTTTGGCACAAGTATAGTTTATTATGCAACTCCAATACAAATATTTTTAATAGACATGTTGGTATAGAAAGTATTTTGAAAAAATGGCGACCTGATTTATGAATCCTTTATGATGAGGTTAATTTTAATAAAAAGGAGTAAAAAATGACTGTTGTATCGATTAGGGAAGTAACCCCAGAAATAGGTAAAGAAGAGCTGGTAGAGAGCCGAATGAGAAGAGCGGCGGGCGTTATGGCGCGACACGGAGCAATTACCAGATTATTCAAGGTGGCTGTTGGTGGTGGAGCTGGAGATTACAATCTTCAAAGCATGTACTCTAAATTTGAAGAAGGCGCTGTGGCATTTAAAAACTTTGGGAATGATCCAGAATTTCACGCCCTTTTTCGTGAGCGCAACTCTAACCCTGCTGGAGAAATTCGAGGGCCGAATGTGTATCGAATGGTTTATGGTGCTCCGACTAAGCCTCCACGACCTGTTTTGGTTCAGAGGCTTTACCACATGCCCCGAAATAATGTTCAATCAGTTCTAGAGTTGGCACCGCAATTAGATAAACTTATGCAAACTGTCGATGTTGCAGTAGGCATAGCTGTACCTATCATTGCAGACGATCATGAAACGATGGGTGTAGTCTACCGCTTTAAATCAATGGAGCATTGGGGCACTAGCTTGGATCAGATGGTTGATAACAAAGACTTTCAGGGGCTGGTTTCTAAAGCGAATGAGTTGGGCTCACTTAAGCAGTCAAGAATGTTGCTGGCGATATAACTGATAAGATAAAAATGAGGGCGCAGAAACTGTGCTCTCATTTTGTTAGTGGTAAAAGATTAAAACAGTATTTCATTTCCTTATTGTAGTAACGATAATTAAAATCCTGATCTTTTGCTTAGTCCATACATATATAACTTTATGCTTATCTATGTATGTGGACAGATAAAAATTTCTTGAATCGGGTAGGGTACTTTATAGCATCACTCGGCGAAAAATATTAACCATTCTTCATCTACATAAGTGGCAAACAAAGCGAAGACTATTGTTATTGTGAATTCTGCCTTTTGCATTATCAGAAGAGCCAAAGACAAAGATATTAAATTCGCATTAGTGCGCGGTAAGACCAATTGGAAAGAGTTTGCACGTTATTGATCCCCAAATTCTTGCCAATACTTCGAAAATTGAGGATAATCCCACCTTGTCTTTAGTGAGCCGTTTGAAATGATATCACCCACTTCCAGCTGCGCTATTTTTTCTGGTTTAAATTTTTCACCATGAAAAGTAAGAGCCACTCGGTTCGTTCTGCGTCGGATTACATGACTTGTTTGATCCTGAATTTTAGACAGCCATAGATATGGCGTGAGATAAAGATCTTGAAAGCTGCCGGTCAGGGTTCGTGGGAGCGCACGAAGTTTTCCTTTTTCATGCATACTAATGTAGCGTTCGTCTGATTTCATATGCCAAGGAGTATTGAAGTGCTTTCGATCTAGCAAATGAGGGTTTTTAATATCTTCATTGAAATCTTCAAATATATCTTCATGATTTCTTGGGTAGAATGAAAGTATCGAGCTATTTATAAAAAAGCATTTTTCCCGGGTAGCCCATGATAACCACGGAAAGCGCCAGTGGGGGATATAGTGATTTGGTAGACCGTACAGTGAGCTTTGATTTTCCTGCAATTCAGAAATCTTGCCAATGTCTCCTAAGACCATAGTATCCAGATCTATGTAGATTGTGGGTGTATTTTCAATCTTAAGCTTTTTGCAAAAGACGGATAGTTTCGGTTTGCATCCTCCTGAATTTAGCAACGTTTCCATGGGAACAGAGAAACTTGGAAAATCCAGAGTTTTGATCTTTTTTGTGATGTCGAAATTATCTTCTGTAATACAGATAAATTCTAAATTATGTTCTGATTTTTCTTGGATTTTTTGCATTAAGAGGTTCAGGTATTGTGGCGAGTATTTTCGCCCCCATTTTACAAATAAAATTTGGATATCCAATCGTTGCCCTTTCTGAAAGATCAAAAATCATCTAACATAGTGCTCTTCAGGTACGCATAAGCCTCTTTTTGATCAAGCGTTGTTTTGGCCTAGAAAATATTGCCTGTTAGTTATTTATAGGGTGATGGCTTTGCAACGCAAAGGTATTTTCCTTTTCCTTCTGTCGGGCGGGGCATAAGATACCTTGGGACTATACACTGTCAAATTCAATTATATTTATTTCGAAAAAACGCATCTTATTTTTTTATTAGTTTTCTCAGGTTAGGGTCGTTTGTCTGACAGCACCCTCGCGGGTAGTTAGACTTCGTTGCTTTCCTTATAGTGGGTGCTCGTAGTTATGCGGAGGTGAGAACTTACAGCCAGACGCCAGCAGGGCGATTAGTAACGCTGAGGCAAGTCTCCTCATCTAAAAGTCCCATTTTTGCTAAGTAGAAATGCCTTAACCAATCCTCCTGTAGTTATGCAGAAAGATTGGCGGATTTATCTCAGCTTTGCGTAACTCCCCATATTTCAATAGTGCTGTCAGGGGTCTGCATATGAGGGACTGGTACAAGTGTTAGTGGTGGTAAAACACCGCCGCAACAATTTCGCAAAAGATTTAATAATTTGACAGTAGTCTGTTCTTCAGTTGATTTTTGAAAATAGCAAACCAGAAGTTTGATGTCAGAAGTTTTGCATTTAAAAGGTCGCAACAAATCTTCAACATAGCTCATGGTGAAGCGGGTTTGATGCAATAGATTTCCCGGAAACATTCTTTTTCCTGTATTTGAAAACGGCTCTGCTGGGACTTGACCGCCTAGCCAAACCATATTCCGCAATTTTTGTGCCTGTCGAAATGATAGATTTAACTGCCAATCCCAAACACGTGCGGGCCAAGCGTCTTCTTTGGGTATATATTTATCGTAAGTGTTGCGCAATTCACGCATGGCTAGTACACCGATTTTAGTCTTAGAACCAACTGGTCCTAAATCGTTATATGGAATTGCAGTAGCAGGTGGTCCTGGTTCACTGAAATAAGATCCACGGGTCTGCACTAAAGGTGACCAGTCCTTTTTACTTGTTCCAAAATAGTAGCTTTCCAGCTTGATACTATCCTGAAGTGAAGCATCAATGGAGCTAAGGGATGCATTCAAAGATTGCAGTATCAGATGCGTCTGCTCTACCCCATCAATCTCGTTAGGAGGAAGATCATCAAAGGATCCTGCAGTACGATTGGCTACAGAAATAAACTCTCCTGTTCGTAAGGCTGAGGTGACAGTAATCCGTTCATGTGAAAAATTCGAAAGTGGAGTTAGGTTTTTGTTTCAAATCTGAAGTTTTTTTTAGAACGCCAGTTTCGTTGTGCGATGACTTGTATTTGTATCTCTTGTCCAAAAAACGGTTGTAGAGGAGCTGGGAGAGAAGATATAACAGGCGCTGGATCCTTAGGAAGTAACTCAAGCAGAGTTTGTATTATCTCAAATTCAGCGATTTCTTTGGTAGGGCTGTTGAATATTTTTAGTCGCACGATATCAAGTTGGCTGCAGTTTTTTTTGGCCAATGCTGATCTTATATTTTCCAGAGTACCTTCTATCTGTGGCCTCAGTTTGAATGGATTTTGAATTTTGCCAAATTCGTCAAAATCACCAGCCCCACCAACAAACGAAAGATTACTTGCCGATGAACTTATTTCATGTGGCTCATCTAACGGTAGGCTCCAGTTACTTAATTCAGTCATATAAATCTCCCTTTACAAACAATATATGTAGATTTTTTTTAACAAAAAAAATTACATTGTTGTCTTTTACAAGCATTAGAAAAGAACCTCTTGTCTTGATGACCTAAGTATTGGCTTATAGCATTTTTAATTTATGACTGAGACAAAATCGGAGTATATGAGAGATGCTGGGTGTATTCCTTATGAAACAGCTTTAACATTAATTGATAGGCCTAAGGGGCATAGGTATGGATGACTACCATTCTAGCTGAGTGTGAATAGTCGTTTAGTGAAGTAGAGAGCGAGTCAAATGCAAAGTCCCTTTAGAATTAGCCACAACTATTATTTAATTTCTACATGTGTTTTCACATCTTTGATTTTAAGCATGCTAGGTTTTTCTATTTGGCCAGTTTATTTTAGTAAATTGACTGCAAAATGGATGCTTACAGACACTCAAGTCGGTTTAATTAGCGGCGGCTATTACGCAGGATATATATTGGCTACTCCGGTACTAGTGAGATCAACAGATATAATTGACTCAAGGCAAATTTTCATAGTGGGATGTCTGTTCACCTTGAGCGCATGTTTGGGCTTTTCATTCATCGCATCAGGTTTTTGGACTGCGCTGATTTTTTGGGGGTTAGCTGGGATTGGTCTTGCTGGAACCTACATGCCAGGATTGCAAATATTAAACTCTCGCGTAAATAGCAATGAAAGAGTGAGAATAGTTCCTTTTTACGCAGCGGCTTTCACCATTGGAACAGCTGTTTCATTTGCAACAATGAGCCTGATAAGCGTAACTTACGAAGTTTCCACTGCAGCCTTAATTGCGTCGTTTTCTTCGATAATCGCTCTACTTATAATTTTTTTTCTTACATCGCCCCAGAAGCCAGGTCACTCTCCAGAAATTGATAGAAAAAAGTTAAATTTGGGCGGGTTATTTCTTAACAGAAGTAATATTGCACATACACTTGCTTATGCTGGTCACTGTTTTGAATTGTTCGCATACAGAGCTTGGATTTTTGCGCTAGTTGTTTTCATTTCATTCGAAAATCATGCATTAACTGCTGAAGCAATGGGGGGCTTGATACTTGCAGGAATAACTGTGATGGGTATCTCATCTTCTGTAATAGGAGCATATCTTTGCTTATCGTTTGAAAGACATATTACGATAAGTAACTCTGGTATACTGGCTTTTATCATAGCTTGTTTGACAGTACTTTTTCTTAAACAAGAAAGTATTTTGGCCATAGTTTTACTAGGCGCTTATTATTTTTCAATTTCATTTATATCTTCATCAATGACAGCCGGAATTGTAATGAACAGTGATGAGTCCTCTAGGGGAGCATTGCTTTCCGTTTATTCAATGATAGGTTTTCTAGGTGCAATGATGGGTCCCATACTGGTTGGCCTAGCATTAGATTGGAGTGGGGGTAGCTCTAACATTACGGCTTGGAAATTTGCTTTGTTTACGATGTCTCTTGGTTCAATAATTGTTTTTCTTGTTCAAAGATGGGCATTACAAAAAGTCAGGTCTTAATTTACAGTATTCTTTAAAATATATCTTAATTGATAAAGTATACCTTACAACACAAAGGATGCATCGCTTAAGAACTAGGTATCCTTGTTTATTTCGCCAAAGTTAAAATCTACTTGTTTTGCAGAGCGCAAATACACAGACGTATGCCCCCCAAGGGGCCCTTGTCGGAATAAATTGCCTTGTTCGATAAGTTTTAGAAAAATAGCCTCACCTCATGACAATTCTCACCTCCTTTCGCTATTTTAAAACAAGGCCTGAAATCATTCAACTCGCAGTAATGTTGCATGTCTGGTTTCTCCTCTCGCTGCGGAACGTGGAGGATTACTCCATTAACGAGGTGTTGATGTGAGCTATGAGCCTGTCAGATACTGGTGGCACCGCTTTGGACCCAAATTCGCGAATGAGATTAGAAAGCGAAGGATAGGAGGTATTAAATCCAGTAACTGGAAATGGCACTTAGACGAGGTGTTTGTAAAGATTAACGGTGAGAGGCATTACCTCTGGTGTGCTGTTGATCACGAAAGTGAAGTTCTCGAAAGCTACGTTACAAAGAAACGAGATAAGAAGGCGGCGTTGAAGTTTATGAAGAAAGCTATGCGCCGTTATGGCTCACTGAAGAAAATTGTCACGGATAGGCTGCGCTCGTATAGCGCTGTAATCAAAGAGCTTGGCTGCGAAAATAAACAGCATATAGAGAGATGTGCAGGCAACAGGGCAGAAAACTCCCGCCTACCATTTCGACGAAGGGAAAGGGCCCTACTGCGTTTCAGACGTATGCGAAATTTGCAAAAGTTTGCCTTCGTTCATGCCTCGTTTCATAATCACTTCAATTCAGACAGATACCTATGCAAACGTTACAACTTCAAATTAAACCGAGACGGCGCTTAAACTGAGTGGCGTTCGCTAATCATGCCATACCATAGGCTCCCCCAAGTATACTGATGCCTAGGCTTTATTATCTGACAGCACCCTTTTATTTGTTCGAGCGCACCGTAAACTGAGCTCTGAAACTGGGGTTAGATGGCCAAATTTGAAACTTTGACGGACTATCAGCCCAAATGCTAGAACAGACACTTTAACTTTATCCCGGCAACCCCTCAAAAAAGTACCAAATATTGCGTTCAATTTACAATCAGATTATTTCGGTTTGTAAATGGTGTTGGATCATCGACTGGTCTCAAGTAGCGAATGAAATATAGAATATGCAGTGTAATCACATAACAAGAGGGTTAAAAATAGAGTTTGAAAATAAAGTTTTTTTTGACTGGTGCAGGTGGGGGCATTGGACTTGCAATCGCACTGGCTTTGATCCGGAAAATTACCACTGTGGCGATGATTGACGTAAAGCCCCAGCCTGATGATATACCCACGGGGCCAGGAAAATTTCTCTATCTCACATGCGATTTGGCAAATGACTAGATGGTAAAAGCCACGGTACAGATAACGGTGCTTAAATTTGGGAAAATTCACCATCTTGTAAATGTTGCAGGCGTACTCTGGTTCGATAAAGATAAGTCAGGTCTAGAGATTGACCTTTCGGTATTGGATAAGGTCTTTAAAATTTATCTTAAATCGATGGTCCATACCACGCGCCATATCCTGCCGCATATACGGAATGCAGGCGATGGCGCTATGTTTCACTTTTCAACTATTCAGTGTCTGGGCGGCTATACTGCGCCGCAAGATGCCTATCAGGCTTCAAAAGGGGGTATTTTAGCCTATTCAAAATCACTTGCAATCTAACTTGGAAGCGTTGGGACTCGCTCAAACGTAATTTTACCCGTGCCTGTTGCGTCGCCTATGCAAGCCCGGTGGGCACTAGACCCGAGCGGAGCCAAAGCCGTGGCCAGTGTCATTCCACTTGGCCGCCTCGGCCGCGTAGAGGATATGGCAGATGCCTGTTTGTTGTTAATGTCTGAAAGGGCGGCATTTATTTTGGGAACTGAACTAATTGTAGATGGGGGCTTGATGGCACGACCTTAGTAAAAAGTGAGTAAATTGAACAATTATAGAATAAGATTAATTGTTTTTTATCCGAGCTATTGAAACGCTTCGATTGAAAAAGAGATATCGGGCTATGAGTTCCACCATCGGTTCAGACCATACGCGGATTAAGCAGGTCTTGGATGGGTGGTAAAAATGAAATGAAATATTGCATTCAAAGGCTGCGATGTTGTCAAAGCCCAACGTAAAGGTGGAGTTAAGAGATTTTTTCCACCTTTTGCTATGATGTGATATTATTTTATCGGGTCGAGAAACCATCTATCGTAATGGCAAACGCTTTGGGCCAAAGTATTGGAATGGGCTACGTGCGAGACGGTGAGGTGTTAACTAAGGACGAAGTTATTATGAGCAAGTATGAGCTTGAGGTCGCTGCGGTTCGGGTAAAAGCTGAAGTGGCGCTAACAGCGCTGCCTGATCCAAAAATGGCAAAGGTAAAAGGCTGAGGGCGCTATCCGCTGAGGGTATAAAACTGCTACTTAGGGCTTTGTGCTCATCCTGATGTAGACTTAATGGGCTAACCCCATCATAACAGTACCAGCTGCGACGATTACCCCAGCCAAAAGACGGCGGGTCTTGGGCCCCTCACCAAACCATAGGATACCGATCAACGCGGCAAAAATCACCGATGTCTCACGCAGAGCAGAGACAACACCTAAAGGGGCCTCAGTTTTAACATAGAGCACCAATGCATAGGCCGTAGCAGACAAAACGCCACCCGTAAAACCAAGCAGGCATGTTTTTATTGATATCATACGTATCCGCGACCAGTGAGTTTTAAAGATAAATAGGACGACAAAGGCTTCGGCTGTA
>JAQWKM010000203.1 GCA_029247845.1 Paracoccaceae bacterium
TCATGGATGCAGTTGTGGCAGAAGACAGCGCCACTGTCAGTTGAATTGCTTAAGCTGACCAATCACTTGAGGAAATATGGAGACGGGTTGTTGCCCAAATGGCAACCGAAATCGTCAGGACGCCGTAAAAATGTCGTGTGATGGAATGCACTATGGGGAATTCAATAGCGGATGATATGCTGGATAGGGTCAAAGATCAGGGGGTTGAGATTGCCTTGTAAAATGGCGGTGGCATTCGTGCCAACATTGATGCTGGCGATGTCACTATGGGTGAAGTCCTGACGGTATTGCAGTTTCAAAAATGCGCTTTTCACATTTCTAGCCAAAGGTACGAATTTGCTTGCATCGTTGAAAAATAGGGTGAGCCAAGTTTAAGAAGGCGCCGGTCGTTTTCCACAAGTTGCTGGAATGAGCTATACCTTTGACATATCTGCTCAAGTAGAAAGCTGGATTGGCGATGTGAAAATTGGTGGTATGGCCCAAGGTTCTTTCCTGATATGGCGCTTGTAGGCAATCATGACATTGGCAAAGCCTGCAAGGTTAGGACCAATGCGTTTGCGCAGCCAGTGGCCCAGCTGCGCCTTTACGTCCAGTATTTTTTTTGGCTCGAGATGGTTCATTTAATCACTGTAGGCGACAACCGCCTTAGATGACCAAACTTAGTATATCGGGAATTTGTCACACAAAGTTTGTACTTCGGCTTTGACTTTTTCCTCAACAGCAGCGTTACCGTTTTCGCCATTTTGGGCCAACCCATCGGTGACCTCGACAATCCAGTCCGCAACTTGGCGGAATTCTGCCTCGCCAAAACCGCGCGTAGTGGCGGCTGGAGAACCAAGGCGGATGCCCGATGTTACCATTGGTTTTTCTGGGTCAAACGGTACACCGTTTTTGTTACAAGTAATATGAGCCCGACCAAGCGCCTTCTCTGTTGCATTGCCTTTGACACCTTTCGGGCGCAAATCAACCAGAACAACATGCGTATCTGTGCCATGTGTCACTGTATCAAGTCCACCTTTGATAAGCTGATCTGAAAGAGCTTGGGCATTTTTGATCACTTGCTGAATGTAGCTTTTGAATTGGGGGCGTTGGGCTTCCCCGAAGGCCACGGCTTTAGCTGCGATCACATGCATGAGTGGGCCACCTTGAATACCCGGGAAAATGGCCGAGTTGAACTTTTTGGCCAAAGCTTCATCATTGGTCAAAATCATCCCACCACGTGGCCCGCGCAACGTTTTATGCGTGGTTGTTGTTGCGGCATGGGCATGTGGAAACGGAGAGGGGTGTTCGCCTGCGGCAACGAGACCTGCAAAATGTGCCATATCGACATGTAGATAAGCGCCAATAGTATCTGCGATTTCGCGCATACGGGCAAAGTCGATTTGACGGGGAACTGCTGAACCGCCAGCAATAATCAGCTTGGGCTTATGTTCTGCTGCAAGGGTGGCCACTTCATCATAATCAATCAGATTATCCTGTTTGCGTACACCGTATTGGATTGCGTTGAACCATTTTCCCGACTGATTGGGCCGAGCGCCGTGGGTCAAATGACCTCCAGCATCCAGCGACATACCCAGGATCGTATCACCGGGTTGTAAGAGCGCTTGAAAGACGCCCTGATTGGCTTGTGAACCCGAATTTGGCTGAACATTGGCAAAATCGCATCCAAACAAAGCACAGGCGCGCTCAATCGCCAAATCTTCAGCAACATCTACGTGCTGACAGCCACCATAATATCGTCGGCCTGAATAGCCTTCGGCGTATTTGTTCGTCATGATACTGCCTTGGGCCTCTAAAACCGCACGCGAGACAATATTTTCAGATGCGATTAACTCTATTTCGTCTCGCTGACGGCCCAACTCAGACCGGATAGCACCAAAAATCAGCGCATCAGACGATTCGAGCGTATCTTGGAAAAACGCCATGTTACCATCAAGTTTATTCATTGTTTGATCCCTCAAAATATGATTCTTACTAAAGCGTTTCGTATCGGAAACATCGACATGCTAAAAGGCACAATATACTGATTGCGCGGAATTGTCCTGTCGTGTCTGGTACTTTGGACAAGTTTATGCTTTTTATACCCTAAATTGCTCGTGGATGGAAAGCCAAACGACATGCTGCAACGTATTGCCTTTACGGCAAGCCCGACAAACGTGGCGCAAGAAGGTCTTGCGGCGTTGGTAAAGCGCTATGGTCAATGGGAGTATGATGAAGCCGAAGTGATTGTGGCCTTGGGCGGAGATGGCTTTATGCTACAGACCCTGCACGCCACAAATGAATTCAAAGCCCCTGTCTATGGAATGAATCGTGGTACAGTTGGTTTCTTGATGAATCTTTATCAAGAAGATGGTCTCATGGATCGGCTCAAAGATGCAGAAGAAACTCGGATACACCCACTGTCGATGACTGTGACCTGCAATGATGGTACAACGCTGACGGCACTAGCCATCAACGAGGTTTCTCTGCTTCGGGCTGGACCTCAGGCTGCAAAATTGCGCATTTCTGTGGATGGACGCGTGCGCATGGATAAACTTGTCTGTGATGGAGCCCTATTGGCCACCCCGGCCGGTTCGACGGCCTACAACTATTCAGCGCATGGACCAATTCTGCCTATTGGGGCTGATGTCTTTGCTTTGACAGCTCTCAATGCGTTCAGACCACGACGCTGGCGCGGGGCTTTATTGCCCCAAAAGGCGCATATTCGATTTGAAGTGCTCAACCCAGAAAAGCGCATGGTTCGTGCGGATGCTGACAGCAGCTCTTTTGAAGATGTCAGATGCGTTGACATTATTTCAGAGCGCAGCATCACGCATAGGCTGTTGTTTGATCCCGGGCACGGCCTTGAAGAGCGATTGATCCGCGAGCAATTCGTTTAATCCTCTTGCATCAGTGCCCAGAGGTGTTGGGCCATGGTTCCAACACGCTCTTCAATTGAGATCATAGCATCAACAATGGCGTCTTCCCGCCATCGCTGTCCGATGATTTGGACGTTGATCGGCTGTACACCTCTTTCAAGCTTGGAAAGCCGTGTTGGAATATTGCCTGCAGGCAGTCCAATAAAATTGATCGAATACGACCAAAGCGCAGAACCCAACACTTCGCGCACACCTGCTGGGCCCTCTTCGTCGCGCCCCGGTGCGAAAAACGGTTGCGGTAAGAATGGTGATAGGATAAGTGGATACTCTTGCATAAGCAAAGACCACTCGCGGGCAAAATAGGTACGTTTGGCCATCATTTGTAGAAGCTCGGTGCCTTCAAAGGGCTGGAACTGACGATAATACTCGTCAAAAATCGCCTGAATCGCGTCTGATCCGTTCGCTCTTATATCTGGCCCCATGAGCTCGACCACTTCCCCCATCAACGCGCGATAAGCAATTTCGCCTGTATCTTGCAAAAAGGGTAAATGGATCTCTTGGACTTCATAGCCTGCATCGCGCAGAGCCCCTGCCGCTATGTCGAGTGCTTTGTAAACCTCAGGATGCGTGTTAAATCCTGGTGTCTCTTTGCAAAATCCCACGCACAAATTGGTTGATTTAGGCGCTATTCGATAAGGCAATGGCACGTGAAAAGGATCGCGCGCATCTGCTAGGACAAGTGAGGGTATTGCCAGCTCTAGATCTGCGGCACTTCTGGCGAGCAAGCCTTGAACGGACATCGATTGAGCCAACATTCCACGCTCGGCTTTTTGCGAGGGGTTCCATGCCGGTACTCTTCCAAGGCTCGGTTTTACCGTTACAGCACCGTTTGCGGACGCTGGAAAACGCAGGGATCCACCAATATCATTGCCATGGCCCAAAGCGCCAATTCCTGCCATCACAGCAGAGGCTGCACCACCGGACGATCCACCAGCGGAAATATGTTTTCCCCAAGGATTATGAGTGCGCCCATGCAGCGGGTTATCTGTATCGGCGCGGAACGAGAACTCGGGCGTGTTTGTACGCCCAATCACTATGGCTCCGGCGTTTTGAAGGTTCATAACGACTGGAGCATCGACTTTTGCAATCTCATTTTGCAAAGCAGGAAGGCCATTTGACGTTGCACAGCCGGCTTGATCTACATTGATTTTGATCGTCACAGGTAGACCGTGTAGTGGGCCAATGTTTTTGCCGTTCGCCTTATCTATATCCAGCTGCCGCGCCTGTTCTAATGCTTGTTCTGAAAGGTCGATCACCACGGCGTTCAATGCAGGATTAACCTCTCGCATCCGATCGATTGAAGCTTTAGTTGCCGCTTCTGCCGTGATGTCGCCGCGCGTCGTTGCTTTGGCCAAATCTTGGGCCGTTAGCCGCCAAATTTCTTCTGAACTCATATCTTAGCCTTTTTGCTGTTCAAAAAATTACACGCGCTGTTAAATTTATCAAGATCAATTAAAGTTTTGGTATTATTTACGAAAACAATCTGTAGCAAAAATAGTGGTTTATTTTCCGTAGCCTAAGGGTATCAAGGCCTCTTTTATTTCGTCCAATATAACTGGATCATCAATCGTTGCCGGCATTTTGAAGGCTTCGCTGTCAGCAATCTTACCCATTGTGGCGCGCAGAATTTTGCCAGATCGCGTTTTGGGTAATCGATTTATCACTGTGGCGAGTTTAAAGGCTGCTATAGGGCCAATTTGCTCGCGCATCATAGAAATGCACTCTTTCACGATGATATCATGTGGGCGATTGACCCCTTTAGTGAGGCATAAAAATCCAACTGGAACCTGTCCCTTGAGCTCATCGGTTACGCCGATCACGGCGCATTCGGCAACATCGGGGTGATTTGCCAGAACTTCTTCCATGGCGCCAGTCGACAGGCGATGGCCTGCAACATTTATAACATCATCAGTACGCGCCATCACATAAATATAGCCATCCTCATCAATCATTCCGGCATCGCCAGTTTCGTAATATCCTGGGAATGTTTTGAGGTAGGATTTGTGAAAGCGGTCTTTTGCATTCCAAAGTGTAGGGAAAGTTCCAGGTGGCAACGGCAGTTTGACGGCGATGGCCCCTAGCACGTGTGGC
>JAQWKM010000012.1 GCA_029247845.1 Paracoccaceae bacterium
CTTTTATCTGGTCCATCGTTTAATACATTGGGGTCCGCTTTATCGTCTGGCCCATAATGTACATCACAAGAACATTAATCCAGGCCCGTGGTCAGGACTTGCGATGCATCCAGTCGAACATCTTTTCTATTTTTCTTGTGCCTTTCTTTATCTTATTTTTCCAGTCCATCCCGCATTTATTGTGATTGCCTTAGTCCATGCGGGACTTAGCCCCGCGCCAGGTCACGCAGGGTTTGAAAGGGTCGTATTGAAAGATGGTCGTGTTGTAGGCCTTGATTGCTATGCGCATTATCTGCACCATAAATATTTTGAATGTAACTATGCAGATGGAATTTTGCCTTTGGATAAGTGGTTCGGTACCTTCCATGATGGAAGCCCCGAGGCCCAGGAAAAAATGCGGCAGCGGCTCAAAGAAAATTCGATTAGGAAAACACAATAGAATTAAGTATTCTGAGGCTTTATCCTTCAAAATCCTGAATTTCTTACATGCTAAAAGAAGATAAAATTGGTGCATTATCCTATGAGCATTATAAAGTATAAAAAGAGACTTTCCCGCGCAACGATTGCCGTAAATCAGGAGTTACAAGATTGACTGATCCTAGACCACGATTTGATTATACCAAAGCAGTAGCTGATTTTTCGCTTGAGGTGCCAGAAGATTTTAATTTTGCTTTTGATGTTTTGTCCAAACAGGCCACACAAAATGATAAAACTGCTCTGATTTCGATAGATCGAAGCGGACGTCATATAGAAAATTTTAGCTATAGCGATTTGGATCGTGCCTCTGGTCATTTTGCCAATGCATTACTGGCCTTGGGCGTAGGTAAAGGAGAGACGGTCCTCGTCGTTTTACCTCGTATCCCTGAGTGGTATCACGTGCTTTTTGGATGTGCCAAAATGGGGGCTGTGGCGATGCCCGGCACAAATCTTTTAACTGCCAACGATCTTGAATACCGTATCAATAGGGCAAGCGCTAAAGTGGCAGTTGTATCCGAGGCCCACGCAGATGCGGTTGATGCGATAAAAGCTAAATGCCCAAGCCTTGAACATCTCATTATTGTGCGCGGCGCGCGAAGAGACTGGCATAGTTTTGAAACGATCTGCGCGCAAGCGTCTGACCATATTGATAGGTCTATGGTCCCCGCGACGAGCCGAGATGACTTGTTGCTGATCTATTTCACGTCCGGGACAACGGCCATGCCTAAAATGGTTGGACGGGATCACGCATATTCTCTTGCCCATGAAATTACCAAAAACTATTGGCAGGATCTACGCAGGGACGATGTACATTGGACGCTGACAGACACGGGCTGGGCAAAAGCAGCGTGGGGGCTATTATACCCGCAAATTTTGGCTGGCTGCGCTATGGTGCTTTATGATGGGGAAGGCTTTGATTTGGAGATGCATTTGCGCATCATTAAAGAACACAAGGTTACAACATTTTGTGCCCCCCCAACCATTTACCGCCTGATGGCTCAGGCAGATCTATCGAAAGCCGACTTTAGCTCGCTTAGACATTGTTTTGGGGCTGGAGAACCTTTGAACCCAGAAGCTATGCGGGTTTGGAAAACTGCGACAGGCTGTGACATCTATGATGGGTATGGGCAAACCGAAACGATCAATATTGTGGCAAATTTTCCAGGCATGGATATTCGACCTGGGTCAATGGGGCGACCATGCCCGGGGTTTGAAGTCGATATAATTGATGATGAAGGCCAAGTCCTTGCTGACGGTGAGATTGGTCATATTGCCATAAGAATTACCGATCCTTACCCACCGGGCTTGTTCAAGGGATATTATCGCGATGCAAAAAAGACGGCTGAGGTATTTCGCAACGGATGGTATTATAGTGGGGATACTGCCACGCGAGACAAGGATGGATATATTTGGTTTGTAGGGCGTTCGGATGATATCATTTCCTCCTCAGGCTATCGCATCAGTCCGTTTGAAGTTGAAAGTGCTTTGGTTGAGCATCCAAGTGTAGTCGAGTCAGCCGTTGTTGCAAAACCCGATCCAATAAGAGGTGAGATTGTCAAAGCCTATGTCGTCTTGGCAAACAACTATCAGGCATCTCATGCGCTCGCTGTCGAAATTCAGGATTTTGTCAAACAACATTCTGCCCCTTACAAATATCCAAGAGAGATAGAGTTCAAAACATCTCTGCCCTAAACGATCTCGGGTAAAATCAGGCGGGTTGAGTTGCGCGGTGATACATCTGCAAAAACCTAGGAAAGCGGCGCACAAGTATGTTTAACTAGACAACGCAAAATGTGGTGTTCATCAAAGGTCTGCAGTCGTCGTACTTTGATAGTTCGCCTGTTCTAGCCAACCTGGATTGATCTCGCAGCCCCAACCGGGAGCTTCAGAGATGGTAACGTGACCATTGTCGACGTCAAATGGGCTCATTGTGAAAATATTTTGCTGCCAAGGGTAATAATCTGCACCCTCGATTGAAAATTCGAGATATTTGCCAGCATTGGGGATCGCTTTTAACAAATGCATCGTGAAAAGAGTGACCATAGAAAGGTTGGCACAATGCGGCGTGACGGGAAGCCCGGCTTTTCTGGCCATTTCCACAACGCGCATCGTGCGACTGATCCCTCCAAGATATAAAATATCTGGCTGCACAATATCTACAGCGCGCATATCAATCATACGCTGCCAGGTCGGCAAATCGCAGTCCTGTTCACCCCCTGTGACATCAATGTCTAATGCGTCAGTGACTTGTTTGGTTTGTTCGAGTTCCCAATAGGGACAGGGTTCTTCGTAGTGAGAAAACCTGTGCTCTTTTAAGAGCTGTCCAACCTCAATGGCCCGTTTGGGCGAATAGCAACTATTGGCGTCTATCAGCAGGGCCACATTGTCCCCCATCGTTTTGCGCATGGTGGCTATCATCTCTTCTGTGCGTCCCGGCCATTCATCCTTATCGCGGCCAACTTCTGCACCGGCGCGTACTTTGAATGCATCAAACCCCGCCTCGTCGTGCAGCCGTGTCAGGCGGTCAGCTTCGTCCTTAGGCGTGATATCGCGTTTCATCGACGAGGCATAAGCCCGCAGCTTTCCCGGAGTGCCACCCAAAAGTTCAACCACTGGTTTGCCCTGTTGCTTGCCCCACATATCCCAAACGGCCGTATCGAACCCGCCCAACGCGCGACGCAGATATGATCCAGGAAATTTATGCTCGCGTTCAGTTACCAAGTCTAATAGATCGTTAAAATCTTCAGTCTCAACTCCAAGGACCCAAGGTGCCACCTGACGATGCAACACCTGACAAGTTATATCTGAATGATATGTTGAGGCTTGGCCCCAGCCCTGTGCACCAGTTTCGTCAGTGACGCAGACAAAACCAACAAATTCGTTACAAAAACTTTCAATGTGCGTAATCTTAACCATAATTTTTTGACCTGTTATCAGGCCCCCTCTTGCAAAATTGCGGCAGCTTTTTCACCCACAAGGATCGCAGCCGCATTGATATTACCTGATGGTATCGTAGGGAAGACAGAAGCGTCTGCAACCCTTAGCCCTTTTACTCCATACACTCTGAGCTTCTCATCAACAACATTTCTGGAAGGGTCTTTGCCCATTCTGCACGTGCCGCATTGATGAAAGACTGTTCCGGCATTCTGGCGCGCAAAGGTAATCATTTCAGCATCGCTTTGGACGGTTTGCCCAGGGGAATACTCTTTGGTCACGATCTCTTTTAACGATGGAGTTTGGGTGAATTTGCGCATCAGGCGCATGCCTTTTAGCATCATTTTTACGTCATAATCCGTAGACAGGTAATTGCCAAAAAATTTTGGGGCAACAAATGCATCGTTTGATTTTATTTCTACGCTGCCCTCGCTTGTCGATTTACATGGATTAAATCCAAGGCGCACAGCAGCAAATGGATCTGGGCTCATCATGGGGCGTTTCCCATGCGGCGCGACCGTATAGCTGAGTGGTGAAAAATAAAGTTGAAGGTCAGGGACCGTTAGAGATGGATCCGATTTTACGAAGCCTCCACCTTGATTGACGCTCATTGAAAGAGGTCCCGTTTGCTTTAGGAGATATTCAAGCCCAACCCTTATTTTGCCCCAGACCGGACTTAGGACCTGATTGAGCGAGGATTGATTGACCAGCAACGTGTGGTCGATGCCCAAATGATCTTTCAAATGTTGGCCAACATCTGGCAAATGATGCAGCACTTCTATGCTATTGTGTTGTAACAAGGGCGCTGGGCCAATCCCTGAAAGTTGCAATAGCTGCGGCGAGAGTAGCGCCCCGGCGCTCAGGATAACTTCGCGATTGACCCGAGCAATTTTTGTTTGGCCTTTATGAAAATATTCTATCCCAATCGCTTTTTTGCCTTCAAAGAGGATTTTTTTGGCGTGGGCTTTTGTCAGTACTTGGATATTCTTTTGACTTTTCACTGGCCGTAGGTATGCGGTATATGCAGAGGCGCGAAACCCTTTATCTGTCGTCGTTTGGTATATGGTAGCTCCTTCCATATCAGTGCTATTATAGTCTGTGTTGATAGGAAACCCGAGCTGACTGGCCGCTTGGAGATAGGCGTTTGTTAGAGGATGGATTTTGTCAGAGACATCTGTGACGGACAAAGGCCCACTGCCTCCGCGCGTTTGATCGGGGCCGCCTTTCCAATTTTCCATTTTGCGAAAATAAGGCTCTAGGTCTTTCCACGACCACCCCGGTGCAACAGCTCCCCATTCATTGAAATCATTGGGATGTCCGCGTACGTAAACCATTGCATTGATTGAGCTTGATCCTCCAAGAACCTTTCCACGTGGCCAATACATTGGTTTGCCTGTCAGGCCTGGTTCCGGCTCGGTCTGGAATCTCCAGTTGACTTTAGGATCGTAAAATAATTTTCCGTATCCGATCGGCATGCGGATCATCGGGTGTAAATCCGAGCCACCCGCCTCAATGACTAAGATCCTCAGTAGTGCGTTTTCTGCCAGTCGGCCGGCAAGAGTTGAGCCTGTCGATCCAGCGCCAACAATTACATAATCAAATGTCTTATCAGAGTCGCGTTCTGCATTTTTATTAAATGATTTATCTGGCATTCAGATCTTTCAAAACCTCTGGTCTGCACAGATTTCTAGCATTTAGATTCCAAAAGGAAAGCTATATATTTCTGATGCTTGTCTTCCATTAATTTCAGTTCTTTGGGGCCTCGACGCTTTCGGTTTTAAATTCTGCAGGCGATGTGATCTCAATCAATTCTAGATCATCGCTATGGCGTATCTCGCGATGGTGGATGCCGGGGGGTTGCAGAGCTGACGATCCTGGGCGGAATGTGATTTCCCCTTGGCCCTCATATTCAAAGGTGACCCACCCTTGGAGGATATAGATCATTTGAAAGTCTAGATCATGGACGTGCCAATTGGGTTTGGCGTGCTGCCCCGGTACTGCGCGAATGACATTGGCGGAGTATTTTCCGCTCGAGGCGGTATTTATTCCCAGATCACGATATTCAAAAAATGCTCTTAATCCCCCGGAAAATCCGCTGCTTGATGTTCCGCTACCATCGGCGTGGCTCACACAAAAAGATTGTCCGTTCCATATTTTAGAATTCATTAGTCTCTCCCAATATCAAAGACTGTTGCGCCGGTTGTTTTGCGCGCAAGTAAGGCTTGAAATGCTATTGGGACATCTTTCAAAGGATAACTTTGATTTATATCCATCGTTAAATGTCCATCAGCGATCATTTTAAACATATTGCCTGACACTTCACTCAGACTTTCCCATGTATCGATAAAGTTAAAAAGCGTTGGTCTTTGCGCATATAACGAGCCGTTACTTGCCAAATCAGACATAGTAATATTTTTTATGACGCCACTGGATTGACCGAATGAAACAAATAAGCCGAACTTTTTGAGACATGTCAAAGTATGGGGGTAGGTGGCTTGCCCAACGCTGTCATAGGCCACGTCGACTCCTGCTCCATTGGTTATATAGCGGACTTCATCAACAAAGTTTGCGCTATTGTAATTTATTACATGTGTGAAGCCTGCCGCCTTCGCCAAAGGAATTTTGTCATCGCTTCCCACGGTTCCAATAGTCTCTGCCCCAATATGTTTTAGCCACTGGCCGGCAATAAGGCCAACACCGCCTGCGGCTGCATGAAAGAGAACTTTGTGACTAGGGCTAACTTTGAAAGATCGGTTGAGCAGATACTCGACTGTCATGCCTTTCAGCATGGCCGCTGCTGCAACTTCATCTGAGACGCCTTCTGGAAGTTTGACAAGCTTATCTGCCGAAAGAACGCGTTCTTCGCGATAAGCGCCATTTGGTGTCGAATAGGCGACTCGGTCGCCCACCGAAAAAAAATCAACACCTTCGCCAATTTGTGCGACAATGCCAGCCGCTTCACCGCCCGGTATCTGTGGCCCGTCTTTGGGAAAAGGATAAGTTCCACTCGTCATATAAACATCAATAAAATTCAAACCTACTTTTGTCTGATGGATCAAAACCTCCCCAGATTCTGGTTGCGGTGTTGGAATGTCGCGCCATTCGAGAACCTCGACACCGCCTGGTGTATCTGCACATATTGCCTTCGCCATTTTTCGTCTCCATTTTTTAAAGTGAGAGTATTGCGAGTGACCTAAGCTGGTCAATTAAAGAACTTCGCTTTTCCAAGTAATTCCTACAGAATTAAAAAATTTCTGGTAGACGGGGTTAATTGGTCTCATTTGGTTATTTAAAGCCTGAACAAATTTTTGCAAATTTATAAATGAAACTGTAAATTTAGTTTCGAGGGCTTACACAAATTTAAAATTGTAAATTGCGGCATGTCTTAGGGGTAGAGGTTGTTTAAGGCCATGGAAGGATAGCAGTCCAAATCAATCTTGTGGTAGATATACTTGGACCGTGATCTGCCTGCCTGCGGTTTATTCATTATAAAACTACGATGACTTGAGGAGAAGTGCCATGTCTTGGATCAAAACAATTTCTTACAAGGAGAC
>JAQWKM010000025.1 GCA_029247845.1 Paracoccaceae bacterium
AATAACATTTGCCCAATCGCGGGCGAGAAAACTATTTGGCTTTTTGATTTCCATCCTTTGGAGGTTCTGGTCGAAACAGCTACCATACCCGCTAGTCTGTTTGTGGTGTTCATTGGCGCTTGGACTTTCTCAAACTTCTTAAATACTCACGGTTTGCCTCGTGCTCTATCTGATTGCATGGCAGCCTATGATCTTCATCTTGGCTGGTCATTGCGTTTGAAAGCTTGTCTATTTTGCTTTTTATGGTGCCAATCCTTTGCCTACTTATGACAAATCACTAGCATGATCGGTTCTGGGTTGGCATTTTCATGGTCGTGGTGATGCAACTCAATCTCATCTGGCCACTAGTAGGATTAAATGTTTTTGTTAGGAAGGGTGTTCTGTGAAACGTATCCACGGGAACGATTTTTCGCGGTGTCACGCCGTATTGCAAGGAAGTATGTCGTGACTTTTGTCCCTTCCCTTTATTTTAAGCGTGACATTATTGATTTTATAAAGGGATTTCTGTTTACCCAAGCTCTGCGGAGTCAAGATGAAAAAGAGGCTGTTTGCCGGAAATTTTATCAAATAACTCTTTACTTTTATCACTTTACGGGCTTCCTTATATTTTACCAAATAAAATAGTTTAAGGCTAGGCAGGTCCATTCGATGGAAGCAATATCCCTGACCCCCGAAATGATAATGGTTTTTGGATTCATTGTTCTGACGATATTTTTGTTCGTGACCGAGGTCGTGCGCATTGATGTGGCTGCGGTCGTTGTGATGGTCTTACTCGGCATTGCCAGTTATATTCCAGGCTTTTCTAGTATCGCAAACATAAATCACCTTTTTGATGGATTTGCATCAAACGCCGTTATTTCAATCATCGCTGTTATGATCATAGGGGCGGGTATGGATAAAACTGGCATGATGAGCATTGTTTCCAGCCGCATTATGTCGGTTGGCGGCACAACTGAAAAGCGGATTATCCCAATCGTGGGAGCAACCGTTGGAGTGATCTCATCCTTTATGCAAAACGTCGGAGCGGCCGCTCTATTATTGCCTGTTATTAGCAGAATTTCCGCGCGCACAGAAATTCCTTTAAGCCGCCTTCTTATGCCGATGGGGTTTTGTGCCATACTTGGCGGCACCATGACGATGGTGGGATCATCGCCTTTGATATTATTAAATGATTTAATTTTGGTGGCGAATAGAGACTTGCCAATTGAAAAACAGATGGCGCCGTTTGATTTGTTTTCGGTAACCCCCATAGGTCTGACTTTACTTCTTACTGGCATCCTATATTTTATAATTTTTGGAAAACTCTTGTTGCCGAAGACAAACGTGGGATCGAATGCTGTAACGGGCCAATCGATGAACGAATACGTAAAACGGCTTTATGGTTTGAAAGCTGATTTAGTCGAGATTGAAGTAACAGAGTATTCGTTATTGGTCAGCCATACATTGGCGGATATTTCAGAAGCCAATAATCTTTATGTAATTGGCACACATTTTAAGGGCAAGACCTCTTTATCCAGCCCCAATGATACTGTCATTCAAGCTCCGTGTCGGTTGGCGGTGCTTGGTCGCCGTCGAGTTATTTCTCAATTTTGCGAATTGTTTGATGTGCGCGTGTCACCAAAACTGGATGTTTTCGCTGATAGTACTTCTTCTGAGAAATCTGGTATTGCCGAAATTCTTGTGCCCCCAGATAGCGACTTGAGGGGCAAAACTGCAAAGGAGATGCGACTGCGTGAAGTTTACGGTCTATCTTTGCTTGCCATTAGACGCGGAGAGGAAACCTTGAGCCATGTCCAAACGGAGGATCACAATGCCACTCGACTATCTATTGAGCCGCTACAAACAGGCGATATCATGGTCGTTCATGTCTCTTGGGACGCCCTAACGCGTTTAAATAAGAATAGAAACTTTGTTGTTGTCACAACGGATTATCCACAGGAAGACCTGCGTCCCAAGAAAGTTGCCTGGGCGCTTCTATTCTTTCTTTTGGCTTTTGGTCTAATATTATTGACTGATCTGCGTTTGTCGCTTGCTTTGCTGGCGGGCGCGATTGGGATGATCCTGACTAACGTTCTGTCAATCGATGAAGCTTATGAAGCAGTGGGGTGGAATACGGTTTTTCTCCTCGCTAGCTTGTTACCATTGGGGCAAGCGGTTCAGTCCACGGGGGCTGCTGAATGGCTGGCTTTGCAAGTCGTACTCTTGCTCGATGGCTGGCCTATTTGGAGTTTGCAGTGCTGCGTTGCAATTCTGGCAACAATTTTCACTTTGGTCATGTCCAATATAGGCGCTACAGTTCTGTTAGTTCCTTTGGCTATTTCGATTGCCTTGGCCGCAGGTGGAAACCCAGCAATCTTTGCTATGACTGTTGCGATTTCTACATCTAATTCATTCCTTATACCGACACATCAAGTCAATTCGCTTATCATGGGGCCTGCGCGATATCGCGTAATCGACTTTATGCGCACTGGCGGAATTATGACCCTTCTCTTCTTACTCGTATCACTGCCAATGATTAATTTAATTTTTTGAATTGGGTATAGTGAGTGAGCATTAACATCGATCAATTGGCCAAGCGGCAACTAAATGACTTCCGTTTAATGGATCCTGGCACGTGCTTTGAGGATCCAAAATTTAAGTTGGATGAAAAGTCTGCATATTCGCTGCAGGATGAGGTCACGCGACTTCGCGCTGAACAGGGTGAGCGAGTGGCGGGTTATAAGGTTGGATGTACTGGCCCGGGAACGACAAAGTTATTTGGCATGGATGGTCCTATTCGGGGAACATTATTTAAAAACGAAATGAAACCAAACGGAGCGGTGTTAGACTACCACTTATTTTACAACCTTGCTGTTGAAGCGGAAATGGCTATTCAAATCGGTGAGAACAATGAAATTGAGTCTGTTTTTCCTATAATTGAGCTGCATAACTTTGTGTTCCGAGCAGCTCAAAAATCTTTGGCAGAGCTCATTGCCAATAATGGCCTCAATAAGGGTATAGTAATTCCTGAAAAAAATGGCAAAAAGCGCTGGCTCTTTATAATGGTACGTCCGTTCTTTCATTGGAAATAAATGGTTCGGTCATTGATTTTGGCGACCTTTGGCCAATGGTTGGCGGGCCGACCACCTCTCTGAATTGGCTTGAAAAGCATTTGGCTGATCACTCTTTAAAATTATCGAGCGGCGATATTGTTTTGGGAGGTACAGCTCTCGGGCTTTATCCAGTTCAAGTAGGAGATCATATTGAAGTAAGGCTAGACGGTCAATTGACAGTTCATTGCAAAGTGCAGAACTCTGCAGGTTAAATAAGCTGTGAAAGCTGCTTAAAATATAAAATGTAAAAGGTTTCGCGCGATGCGCTCCATCATAATATCTCTGGTATTTATGGCGGTCCTGCTCACACTTGTGGGGGCGACATCTAAACTGAAAGATTTGGATGAATTAAATGAGGCAGTGACTGCTATTGACGCGAATGTTGTGTTCATGCGTCATGCGCTTGCCCCGGGCTTTGGTGATCCTGATAATTTTGATTTAACTCTTTGCAGCAGTCAGAGAAATTTAAACGATGCGGGTCAAGCACAGGCAAAAAGAATAGGTGTAGCCATTCGAAAGAGTGCTGTAAATTTTAAGGAGGTTTTATCTAGTGAGTGGTGTCGCTGCAAAGATACCACTGTGCTATTGAAATTGGGAAAATGGCAAACGTTCGCAGGGCTTAATTCATTCTTTCAGAGCTATGCAGATAAGGCTCTAAATCTTGAAATTTTACAGGAAAAATTAGACAGCATTGAAGAGGAGCTAACTTTGATGGTAACGCATCAAGTAGTGATAAATGCTATAACTGAAAATGCAGTCAGAAGCGGTGAGCTTGTCGCTTATAATTCCAACACCAAAGAGTTTAGGGTATTTCGTCTGGACGATGGTCACTAAAATTATCCCTTACTTGAACCCTATTTGCTGTGGTCTTATTCGCTTGGCATTTATAATGATAAGCTTATTCAGAAAAGTGTTTCAATAGATTTGGTTTTTTGCAGATGAGCCCAATACTTGTTTAAGGATTAGTTGTAATAAATGTAATTATTCACAATATTTAAGTTGAAGGCCTTAGGATTCTGATTGATGATCTCTCACCATGCGGTACGGTTTTCTTCACTATCCAAAGACGTTGTAGGTGATTTAATGGACAGAATTTCAATTGCAGAGGCGGCATTTCAATTAAAACTCAAAGATTTTGAAGAAGCCGCCAATCGAATTTCGAATGATATTATCGAAACTCCTTTATTGCCATTTGATTGTCCTGACCGAAAGTTAATGCTTAAGGCAGAGTGTTTACAAGAACTTGGCTCTTTTAAGATAAGGGCTGGCGCGAATGCGATTGAGGCAGCTGACGAAAAAGATCTGCAAAATGGTGTTGTAACCGCTAGTGCCGGTAATTTTGGTCAAGGTGTCGCCAAAGCTGCTCTGAACAGGGGATTACCTGTCCACGTTGTCGTTCCGGATACTGCGGCTACGGTGAAAGTGGAAGCACTTTTAGATCTTGGCGCAAAAGTAACCTCTGTATCATTCTCTGACTGGTGGGGGGTAATGATGACCAGATCGACAGGTCTAGATGGGTTTTTCATTCATCCAGTTGCAGAATTAGAAGTTATAATTGGGAATGCCGGTATTGGACTAGAGATTGCATCCAAGTCTTCGGACGTAGATGTTATTGTCGTTCCTGTTGGGGGGGGCGGCATGATTTGTGGAATAGCGTTAGCAATGAAGGCTTTGGGGAAAACTCCACAGATTATTGCCTGTGAGATAGAAAGTTCAACACCTTTGTATTCTGCAAAAATCCAAGGAAAACCGGTAAAAGTCGAACGAGGAAACAGTTGGATTGACGGGATTGGTTCAACCAGTGTCTTATCCGAGATGTGGCCTCTTCTGGACGTGTTGGTCGACGATGTCATAGTTGTTTCCCATTTAGAAGCTGAGAGAGCACTTCGCTCTTTATCCTCAAAAGCCCACTTGGTTGCAGAGGGGGCTGGAGCCGTAGCTTTAGCAGCCGCAATGCATCCGCAGTTTTTTGGGCAGAAAGTCGTGGCAGTAATTTCAGGGGGCAATATTGATCCTAAGACTTACGGTGAGATTTTAAATTCTAATTATTTGTATGATAATTAGAATTTTTTTAGGTAAACTAGCGGCTACTTGATATCAAAATGTGGTCTGCAAAATTGGTATTACCACGATGGAGTTAAAGCTTACTTTTTGCATTTTTTGTAAATTTTGTAAGAGATGATTTAAAGCAATAAATAAACATTTTGATATATACTCTATAGGATGTTGCCACGTTATACTTTGATAAGTAGTGTGACAAATACTTCTCTTATAAGCACGTACTTCGAAGAGAACAAAATGTTTGCTAATTTCACAGACTGGTAATTTGATGATATGGATGCAGCGTAGAAAACCGACGAGGGCATGTGAGCAAAAATGAAGGCTGCTGACGATCTTATGATTGATTTGAATTAATTAGTCGTCCTTGAGATCAAATAGAATAAGTGATCGGGCTGATGCTTGGCCCCTCAGTGCTGGGATTGTTAAGCACACCTGCCTTAAAAAATTGACCTTTATCAAAATTCTTCCGGTTCGCTGCTCATGCCGCACTTAGCCTTAAGTAAAAATTCCAATTTTCTTTTCTGGCTTTGAATGTGAAACTGGTCATAATTTAATTATAGGATAGCGGAGTTTTTAGATGGGCCAGAAAGTGACGAATTTTTTCAATATCGATGCTTTAGAGCAAGGAATTTCTCGTACTTTGGGCGAAGGGATAACCACCCGCATTTTTCCTGGTCAGCAGGCTATGATTTCTGTAGTTAGAATTGAACCGAATGCGCGGGGCGCGATCCACCGCCATTCGCAAGAGCAATGGGGTGTGATGATAGAAGGTAGTGTAATTCGTATTCAAGATAGCGAAGAGATCGCTGTTGAAAAAGGTGACTTTTGGTGCAGCCCCGGTGGAATAGAGCATGGGATCATAGGTGGCCCTGATGGAGCGATAATCCTCGATATATTCAGCCCTCCACGCCCTGAATATACCAAACCCGGAAGGGGCTTTGCTGCAACCGATTGTGATGATAGCTAGAAGCAGAGGGCTTCAGGCAGTATGAGGGTGAAAATTTAACAGCACTTGGACCCTTTGATTATCCTCAATAAAGAGCCCAAAATGGTGATAAAGGAAAGAAAAAAAACTTATGTCTGTCCCTATACGGTCGATTGTAAAGTTTAAGGATAAGCAGATCTGTGAAGAAGATTTTATTGCTGCTGTAAAAGAAATGAAAAAATAGACGAACACTATGCTGCCTCCTTCTGAACGATCCAACTGGAAGACAATCAATTTGTCATGGACTTCTAGTTTGCAGACATGGATACGGTGTTTGACACTTAATTTATTTCCTTAACATGGCTAGACGGCTTATCAGAAATATTGGAGCCGTTAGAAGGTAGTAGGACAGTTTCGATGTCAGGCCTTGTCGTCTAAACCACGCTGTTGGGAAAGCACATCATAGCTCTTAGGCAATTTAAGATGTTTTTATTCCCGCGCTCTTTTTAACGCAAAACGCGTCAACATAGTGGGGGAGTGGCACGTGAGCCTATTTTACATTTTTATTAGCTCATATTATTTTGTAAACGGCATAATTGCAAAGTCCTTGTTGTTAGGGGCCTTTAAATTGCGTTAAAAGAGCACCGACCGTCTGGTTTCGCGCCCTTGATAGAGAAAGCTAACAATC